>CANQCJ010000064.1 GCA_947589205.1 uncultured Ruminococcus sp.
TTTCAGCCCGTTCTTGCGTCCGCAAGAGGTTTTTTAGCCTTCAGCTTATTTGCCGCGATAAGCGACAGCAGCCTTTTGATATTCGTATCGTCTGTAGTCATGCTTCCGATATGCGTCGGAACGCTGTTATACAATCCGTGGAAATCCGATCCTCCCGTCGCGACAAGATCGTTGTCATCGCATTTTTTCAAAAGAAGCTCCCGCTGTTTTTCGTCGGCGGAAAAATGATACACCTCTATGCCGTCAAGCTTTCCTCTTTCGATAAGCTCGTCTATAAGCTCATAGTTTCCGTAAAGAAAAGGATGCGCCATGACCGCAACGCCTTTGGACGAATGTATAAGATCGAGTACGAAATTCACATCGGGATACTCTCTCTGCACAAGGCACTCCCCGTCCGGATAGGCAAAGAGACGGTTGTTTATTTCTCCGTAAAGCTCGGTCGCATATCCGTAATTGCAGAGCGCGCGCATTATGTGCTGCTTGAAAATGCTCTTTGAACCCTTCGTGTACATTCTTACAGCGTCCGAGGGTATCGGATAGCGTTCCATTATTTTTGTTATCATATCCTTTGCACAAGCAGTTCTTATCGAACAGGATTTAAGACAAAGCCCCTCGAGTCTGTCGGGCTTCTGCGGAGCGTAGCAGAGAATATGTACTTTTTTATCGCGCTTTTTGTCCCACGCCGAAAGCTCGACCGCGGGGATTATGTTCACCCCGTAGCGTTCACCGAGAATATGCGCGCGGTTCGATGACGACAGCGTATCGTGATCGGTTATCGCAAGATAATCAAGCTGCATTTTCTTTGCCTGCGCAATGACCTCCTCGATACCGAGCGAACCATCGGAAAGTGTGGTATGACAATGCAGATCGCCTATCATGATCTTCTCCTCCGTTTATGTAAAGAGTTTTCTTTATAAAGGTTTCTTTGTGATGCTTATTATCAGCTAAGTATAAACAGCAATTCTATTATACCACATTAATTGTGTTTTTGCAAGTTTTTTTAGCTGAAATATCAAAATTATCACATAATTTTTAGAATTGCTGTACATTATCACAAATTTCGACCTGCGCTTTTATGCAGTTTTAACAGACAAATCGCGGTTTTATTTTTTATCGCCAAAAAATTCTTCGGCAAACCACGGAGCTTCGGAATAAAACGCCCGTCCGACAAGGTAGGAAAGACTTCCCCTTTCGTCTGATGCTGCAAACTCGAGTCTGTTTGAACAAAGCGCTTGGGTCTTTACATTATACGCGCGGTTGAGCTTGTTTATGCCATACTTGCCGTCCCCGAGAAGCGGATAACCGATGTGAGCAAGGTGGGCGCGTATCTGGTGAGTGCGTCCGGTTATGAGATCTACCTTTAGCAAAGCTAAATTTTCGGATCTATTTTCCGCTTTCACCTCGTATTCGGTTATCATAGTTTTATATCCCGGCTTGGGGGTATCGCTTACGGCGACCATCTTGATCTTTTCATCGCGCTTATGATACGCCGTGAGCCGCACTTTTTTTATACTCGGTATGCCTATCGTCACACACAGATAGCTTTTATGCAGTCCGCGGTTTTTTATGATCTCGTTCACGGCTCTTAACGCTTCGGCGTTTTTAGCGCATATGACTATCCCCTGCGTGTTGCGGTCTATCCTGTTGCAGAGCGCGGGGGTAAAGCTTTGCTCCTGTTCGGGTAAGTATTCGCCCTTATCGTAAAGATAATGGAGCAGGCGGTTTATAAGCGTATCCGCACCGCCGCTCTCGTCGTCATGAACGACAAGACCTGTCGGCTTATCCGTAAGGATAATATTTTCGTCCTCGTAAATAATGCTGACGTCGTTCGGCGCGGACTTAAATGCGTATTTATCCTTTGACTGTACAAAAAAATCATCGCTGATATAAAGCGTTATGATATCCCCCTCGTTAAGCCGCTGAGAGATCTCCATTCGCTTTGAATTGCACTTTATGCTTTTTTTGCGGATATATTTATACATCGCGCTTTTAGGAAGATTCGGAAAGGTTTTTTCAAGAAACTTATCCGCGCGCTGACCCGCGTCGTTTTTCCCAACCGTCACCTGTTTCAATTTCATTCACCCCGCCGTCGATTACTGCTTTTATTATACCGCATTTTTTTTAAATTAGCAATGCCTTTTACGCTGTTTTTTCAAATCTTTAACAAAATGTAAAATTTTATTTTACTATTGACAGATCTGCTTCACCTGTGCTATAATTAATATGTTATGGAGACGTATCGAAGTGGTCATAACGGGGCGCACTCGAAATGCGTTAGCCCTTTCGGGCTCGTGAGTTCGAATCTCACCGTCTCCGCTCTGTATTTTTCACAAAAAGTCCGTGTATGCGGGCTTTTTTTATTTTCACTTGATTTGCTCTGCGAATTTTTTTCGATCACTCTTGACAGAAAATGAAAAATGCTTTATAATATTTTTAAAGGAGGTATCGCCATGAGTAAATTTGATGAATTATACGCTGCCGGGATAATTGATCCTAATTCGGAAAAATGCGTCTATATTAGCGATATGGAATTTTTTCCGAAGGAAAAATATGAATACTACATAAATGACATTTACGAGGATATGCAAAACGTTATCCCGTTTGCGAAAAATTCCGGCGGAGACGTGTACGCTTGGCTTGTTGAGGACGGAAAGCAGACGGACATCGTTGCTTTTTGTTCGCACGATGACGGGGAAAGCACTATTTACGCCGAGGACATTTGCGCGGCTGTCTTTCGCAGGATACTGGAATCCTGTTGCGAGGAGGAGCTTTCCGAAGATGAGGACGACGAGGACGCAATGACCTTATCGGCGTTCAGGGAATATCTCAACGACTGCATCAGCGCGTTTTCTCCGTATTTCAAAAAAGAGTATACAGAGCAGCTCGATGCGCTTTCCAAAGCGCCCGCAAAGGATATTGACGATGACGGCTACGAATATCAAGCACTTATCACATCCGACGAGCTTGACGAGATTATCGAAAGCACGATATACTTTGACCGCATTGACGAAGAATTTAACTACTATGACTATCCTTTTCCTTATACAAAAAATTGTTCCCCTAAGTCTGTTACGACAAAAGGGGAACATTTTTTCATGGTACGCTCGGTGCGATTTGAACGCATGACCTACAGAGTCGGAGTCTGTCGCTCTATCCAACTGAGCTACGAGCGCTTTTTTTAGTCTGAACCGAAGGTTCAGACGGTGAACAGAAGGTTCAGACGGTACCGTCGCTCGTGTAATGTGAGCTGACAGGTGGTGACCGCGGTTTTTCAGTATGCGGGCAACGAAGTTTAGACGCTTGTGCGGTGATCTCTTTTTTATAAACACCGCAGCTTTTTCAATTTATGAAATTTAAAAATAGGCTCTCCTTGGGACTTACATTTTTTAATATTTTGTCATTGGGGAGAGCCTGTTTCCTGTTATCTTATCTTACTTCCGCAAGGCAGCGACTGGTCGGGGAATATCACCCTTGCGCTTCCGTCGGGCGCGTCGGCGGCGCAGATCATTCCGTTGGACTCTACTCCGCAAAGCTTCACCGGGGCGAGGTTTGCTACTATTATCACCTTTTTGCCGATAAGATCCTCCGGCTGATACCATTGTGCGATGCCGGAAACTACCTGACGCTCGCCGAAGCCGTCGTCAAGGTGCAGGCATAGAAGCTTTTTCGAACTCTTTATCTTTTCGCAGGAAACGACCTTTGCTATCCTCAGATCGCTCTTGGCAAAGGTGTCTATATCTATCTGCTCGGCTATCGGCACAAGCTCCGGCGCAGACTCCTGCTTTGCCTGCTCCTGCTGCGAAGCGAGTATCGAATTAAGCTCGTTTATTTCCTTGTCTACGTCTATTCTCGGGAAAATTATTCCGCCCTTGCGAACGGCAACGTTCTGCGCAAGCACGCCGAATTTTGCGGCGTTTTCATAGCTTGCCTGTTCCTTGTCCGCGCCTATCTGTTCAAGGATCTCCGGCATGGTCTCCGGCATGAACGCGCTTAAAAGTGTCGCAATTATTCTTATCGCTTCGAGAAGATTATACAGAACGCTCGCAAGTCTCGCCTTTTTGGTCTCGTCCTTGCCGAGTACCCACGGGGTCGTTTCGTCAATATATTTGTTCGCTCTCGATACAAGCTTGAAAATTTCCGCAAGAGCGTTGTTTATCTGCGTGTTTTCGATATATTCGTCGACCTTGGCGCGCAGCGCAAGAGCTTCATTTATCATATCGTCGTCAAATTCGCCCTTTTCGCGCTCTGTCGGCAGCGTTCCTCCGAAATATTTGTCCGCCATTGCGACAGTTCTCGAAACAAGATTTCCCAGTCCGTTCGCAAGGTCGGAATTTATTCTGTTTATCATTATTTCATTGGAAAAAGAGCTGTCCGCGCCGAGAGCCATTTCTCTTAAAATATGGTATCTGATAGCGTCCGCGCCGTATCTGTCGCTTAAAATGAACGGATCTATGATATTGCCAAGGGATTTTGACATTTTTTGTCCGTTAAAGGTTATCCAGCCGTGTACGGCAAGGTGCTTGGGCAGCGGCATATCGAGAGCCATGAGCATTGCCGGCCAGATTATCGCGTGGAATCTCATGATATCCTTTGCTACCATGTGAACGTCCGCCGGCCAGTATTTATCATAATCGTCGTATCTGTCGTTTTCAAAGCCGAGCGCGGTGCAGTAATTGAACAGCGCGTCCACCCAGACGTATACAACGTGCTTGGGATCGAAATCGACGGGTATTCCCCATGTAAAGGAGGTGCGCGAAACGCACAGATCCTCGAGACCCGGCTTTATGAAATTATTTACAAGCTCGGTCGCGCGCGAAGCGGGACGAAGATAGTCGGTCTCGGTCAGCAGCTTTTCTATCCTGTCGGCAAACGGCGACATTTTAAAGAAATACGCTTCCTCCTTGGCTTCGGTCACTTCGCGGTGACATTCCGGGCAGCAGCCGTTTTCATCGAGCTGCGACTGCGTCCAGAAGCTTTCGCAGGGGGTGCAGTATTTGCCCTTGTATTCGCCCTTGTAGATATATCCGCGGTCGTACAGCTTTTTGAAAATGCTCTGTATCGCCCTGACGTGGTAATCATCGGTAGTTCTGATATATCTGTCATAGCTTATATTCATGCGCTCCCAGAGCCTTTTGAAATTAGCGACGATCTCGTCTACATATTCCTTCGGGGTAACGCCCTTTTCCTTTGCCTTTTCCTCGATCTTAAGACCGTGCTCGTCCGTTCCGGTGAGAAAAATAACGTCAAAGCCCTGCATTCGCTTATACCTCGCTATGGAATCGCAGGCTACGGTCGTATAACAGGTACCGATATGCGGACTTCCGGAGGGATAATATATAGGCGTTGTGATGTAAAACTTTGACATAACAAATTTCTCCTTTTTTAACTTCGCTCTATTGGTTTTTAAACCATATTATATTATACTACACTTTTTTCGATTTGTCAAGCGCAAATATATCAAAAAGCAGGTCGGTCTGTTAATTTTTTGATAAATCCAAGTAATTTGCTGTTGCAAAATTTTCCTTTATGTGTTATACTTATTAATAAGGAAAGGAGCAATTTACAATGTTCAAAAAAATCATTGCCGTTTTTACCGCCGCTGTTTTGTTCACCTCGTGCGCTGTATTCGGTAAAGAAGAGCCCAAGGAATCTGATTCAGAAAAAGGAAACAGGATCGCAAAAGAGGTAGGACAGAATGTTTTAACGGCAATTCAAAATAAAGACGCAGACGCGCTTGCCGATTTATTTTGTCAGTATACGGTTGACGGATATGGCGATGATTTAAAATCTGAAATTCAAAATCTGTATGATTTTATTGACGGAGAAATTATTTCCCATGATGAAATAGAAACAAGGGCAAGCTTTGATAAACGAACCGAATACGGTCCGGTTATTTATTCTTATCAGGCGATATATGAAAATGTCATGACTGATAAAGGAACCGATTACTCGATCAGCTGCAAAGGCTACACTATTTACAAAGACCATCCGGAATTAGTCGGTTTTGTAACACTTTATGTTTATGATATGGATAAATCCAAATACATTATTGAACGCGATACTACCGGTAATATTGATGATTCTGAATTTTCATATCATATAGGAGCTTTGCCGGAAAAAGATTTAGTATAACACCAAAGCTTGATCTGCATGAGAAAAGACATCGAAAGGATAAGGAGAATTTACAATGTTCAAAAAAATCGCAGTCGTTTTGACCGCCGCAGTTTTGTTTACCTCGTGTGCTTTCACTGAAACTGTTAATAAAAAAATAGACAAAGCTAAAGAAAAGGTAAATGAAAAAGTAAGTGAAGCAGAAGAGAAGTTTTCTGATAAAATGGAGGATATTTATGGAGAATCTTCTTTAGATGAGGGAAAAAGAATTGCAAAAGAAGTAGGACAGAATGTCTTAACGGCAATTCAAAATGAAGACGTGGATGCACTTGCTGATATGTTTTGTCAGTATACGGTTGATGAATATGGTGATGACCTAAAACCCGAAATACAAAAAATATATGATTATATTGACGGCGAAATTGTTTCCCATGACGAAATAGAAACAAGGTCAAATGCTGCCAAAATGACTGCAGAAGATGGTCCGGTTATTTTCTCATATCATGCGATAATTGAAAATGTTATCACTGATAATGGAAATAGATATTCAATCAGTTGTAAAGGCTACACAATATACAAAGATCATCAGGATTTGGTTGGCTTTGTGCAAATTTATGTTACTGACGAAAATAAATTTGATCTCCTTCATCAAAATAATGTAGGTTCTGTTGATAAGTCTGAATTTTCATATCATATAGGACATATGCCGGAAAAACCTTTAGTATAATATCCTAACACCAAAACCCAATCCGCATGAGAAAAGACATCGAAAGGGGTCTGTCGTTTAATATCACTTCCCTCCCGCAAGGCAGATATTTCGTCAAAAAACGCTTGCAAAATTAAAAAAATTATGGTATAATAAATTTAAAATATTTTTGAAGGTGAGGAAAAAATCATGAAGAAAAATTTAGGCGTTGTTCCCGCAGTTTATCCTATGCCGGTGCTTATCGTGGCGGCTTATGATGAAAATTCAAAGGTGTGCGCCATGAACGCCGCTTGGGGTATGATCTGCGATATGGACAAGATAGTTTTAATGATCGACGAGGATCACAAAACTACCAAAAACATTCGCGCTTCCAAAGCGTTCACGGTGAGCATTGCCGACAAGGAGCACATAGCTCAGGCGGACTTTTTCGGTATCGCTACCGGCAACAAAATGAGCGATAAATTTGAGCGCACGAATATGCACGCGGTAAAAAGCGAATTTGTAAACGCGCCCGTGATCGAGGAATTTCCGCTTGTTATGGAATGCGAGCTTCTGGAAATTGAAGAGACTCCGAATTTTCACGGAGTTATCGGAAAAATAGTCAACACCGCCGCCGACGAAAGGGTGCTTTCCGAAAACGGCAAGGTCGATCCGGCAAAGCTCAACGCGCTTATTTTCGATCAATTCCAGTCGGGATATTACGTTTCCGGCGAGAGAGTCGGACAGGCGTGGAGCGACGGCAAAAAGTATATGTAAAATATTTTTTATACGAAAAATTTTCATCAAAAAAGCGGCTGAAAAAAACTCAGCCGCTTAAAATTTATATAGAATTTTTTATAATATTTTCAAAAATCAAAGCTCGACCTTTCCGCTGGTCTTGTCGTTTACAACATAATATACCGCGTTGTCCTCGGGCTTGATGTAAACGCTGAGAGACTTAACATAGCCCTTATTGTTAGCCTTAAAATCAGCCTTGCATTTTTCAACAAGCTCTTCGATATCAAATTCGCCCGCGCCGTACTGGAGCTTAGCAACGACCTTCTTTTCTACGGTCTTGGTCTTAGCCGCAGTTTTCTTTGCCGCAGTCTTTTTCGCGGCGGGCTCGGTCTTAGCCTTTGCTTCCGCAGTCTTTCTTGTGCGCTTTTTAGCTGCGGGCTTAGCCTCGGCTTTAGGCTCTTCCTCTTTGGTCTCAACAGGCTTTGCTTCTTCCGCCTTAGCTTCTTCGGTCTTTACCTCCTCGGTCTTTGCGGCGGCTTTCTTTGTTCTTCTTGTTTTCTTCGCGGGAGCGGGTGTGGGGGCAGCCGTTTCAGCAGCAGGAGCAGTCTCCGCCGCAGGCTTTACTTCTTCGGTCTTAACTTCCTCAATTTTAACTTCCGGTGTTTCTGTCTTAGCGGCAGCGGCTTTTTTTCTTGCCATATCAGGTACCTCCAAAAAATTTTAATGATCAAAAACTTCTTACTTTGTATTATATACCTTTTTTTCAAATTTGTCAAATAAATTTGAGAAAAAATTTTTAAAAAATAAATTTTTGTATATTCAAACAAAAAATTTTACTTTAGCAGCGCTGATTATGTATTTATTTTACTCGCTTTTTTTAAAAAATAATTTTTCTTTCTACAAAAATTTTTCCCGCAAAAAAATAAAATATTCAAATCGGAATTAAAAATTTTTTGTTCGCATATAATTTTATAAAATATTCCGAAAGGGCGGTGACGGCGTTTTGAGAAGCAAAAAACATTCGCAAAAAGCGGCGAACGCTTATAACATCATAATTTCAACTATCATAGGTTTTATTGTCATATTTTTGTGCATCGCGCTGTTTTCATTTATCATGACAAAGATAGATCTTAACGATTCGGTAATTTCCGTTTTGACCTCGGCGGGACTTTGCGCAGGCTCTTACGCAGGCGGCTATGTCGCGTCAAAACGCCGCAGACAAAACGGTCTTTTAATGGGACTTGTGACCGGGCTTTTTATGTTCGCCGTGATCTTTATTATTTCATATATTTTTGCAGGCACGGCAGGAGGATTTTCCGCTTCTTCTAAGCTTGTCATGACGCTTTTGTGTGCAAGCATCGGAGGAATTGTCGGCGTAAATATGAGCGGAAAAAAATTCAGAAGAAAATAAAATTTTTTGATCCTTTTTTAAATAAATTTGATTTTAAACTCCTGATTTTTATTTTCGGTAGCCTAAATTTTATTATTTGTCATTATAAAAAAGACCTGTTTATGAGGTCTTTTTTTGTTGCCTGAAATTCAATTTTATTTTTAAAAATTTTCGATCTCTCAGTTTGTCGATTTTGTTTTTTGATACGAAAAATTTTTATAAAAATTTTCAAAAATACGATCCTTTTGCAGAATACATCTTTACCCGTATATAATTTATTTTAACAACATTACAAAATAATTTTTAAAAGCATATTGACAAGCCACAAACAAAATGATATAATTAAAACATATTTTTCGACATTTTTCTACATTTAAGGTGGCATTATTTATGCAAGAAGTATCGAAATTTTTAGAAAAATTTAAAAGTAAAAGCTTTTTATTCTGCGTTATTATCGCGGCGGCTCTTACAGCATTGATACCTTTAAGCTACATCAATGAAGAAAATCAGGACGATTTTAATTATACTCCTCCAAATTCGTATTTGAACGACAGTTTATCCGATGAAAATTCTAATTTGCAAATCGAAAAAAGCAGCTCGGATAACGACGCTAAAAAAGATAAAAATTCGCAGGATCAAACTGATATATCATCGAGTCAGCAGGAAAATGAAAGCGAATTTGATAAAAATAATTCGGAAGAATATGTGCCGGAATTTCCAATCAATATAAATACCGCAAGCGCGGAGGATCTGAAATTTATCAATGGTATCGGCGAAATTACAGCACAAAAAATTATTGATTACAGAAACAGCGCCGGCGTGATCCGAGACGTCCGAGAGCTTGTTCAAATCAGCGGGATCGGCGAATCTACAGTTGAAAAGCTTGCGGAATATTTTTATGTTGCCGACGATGTTTATTTTCCGTATCAAGAGCCTCGGAATGAAACTCCGCAGCAAGAGATTCCGGACGAAAGTGAAGAAAATTTTGATGAAAATGAAAATTCTTCAAATTTTGTAAGCTCATCAATGCCGGAATTTTCCGAACCGGATAGTTCTAATCAGGAGGAAATTACACCATCGCAGCCTGACAACTCGTCGGAAATTTCGGAACCTGCTTCGACATATTCCTATGTGCACTTAAATTATGCGAGCGCCGAGGAAATTTCAAACGCGCTTTTGCTGGATATTTCTTTGGCTGAAAAGATAGTTGAGCTTAGAGCGCAGATAGGTAAATTTAGCGCGGTCGAAGAATTGCTGTTGGTCGATTCGATCCATGACGAAGATATAAATGAATTTAAGGATTATGTTATCATTGATTAAAAACAAAACAGTCTCGGGTAATTCTCTCGAGACTGTTTTTATAAAACTATGATCTATTCGTGAAAATCATATATTTTGAATTAAAAGTATAAATTTTAATACATAAGTATTTACAAATCAAAATTTTTGTGGTATAATAAAAAAGTATAAAGCTCCACGCCGCTGTTTTTTTAAAAAACCACAGCGGCGCAAAGTAAAATATTCAAAATTTTTCACCATTAAATCAACATTTTTCAAAAAAATTGAAAACGAACAAATAAATTTTCAAAGCTTCGATGCTTAAACCTATTGATTTTCAAGACTTACGGAGAGCGATTTTTAATGACAAATCAAATATTTTCTAAAATTTCTCCGTAATTAAATTCAAGATCTTCAAGCTTTATTTTAATGCTCGCATAGATCATAGCGATAA
>CANQCJ010000065.1 GCA_947589205.1 uncultured Ruminococcus sp.
CTTGCGCAGTCGTAAAGAAGCGCCGGCAGACCTAAGCAGAAGGACGGCTCGGCAAAACAGGCAAGCAGAAAAACTGCCTGTAAAGGCTTCACATACTTCGTGCCGCTTGCCATTGAAACTATGAACGCCGTAAGGACCGTCACAGCCGCCGTGTCGTCGCTCCTGCCGATAAGCCCGTACATGATCAGCAGCAGCAGTGCGAGTTTGTCAAATAATCTTGTCATATTCTGTCAGATAATGTCGTTTTTTATCGCGAACACGGCAAGCTGCGTGCGGTCCTTGAGCTTGAGCTTTTCAAGCATTCGGGAAATGTTGTTCCTGACCGTGCCCTCTGCAAGATAAAGCTTCGCGCTTATCTCCTTGTTGTCGCAGCCGTCCGCTATCAGCGCGATTATCTCCCGTTCGCGTTCGGTGAGCGTTCGTGCAAGCTCCGAGCTTTCCGCGCGGTTTGTTCTTACAGAGCCGAAAACCCTTCCGGTAAATACGTTCATGCCGCCGTTTACGGTGCGGATAGAATTGATTATCTTTTCGCTTTCCATTTCTTTAAGTATATACCCGTCCGCGCCGCTCGCTATCGCCTGCCTGACCGTTTCGTCGTCGTCAAAGGTCGTAAGCACCAGCACCTTTATCTGCGGGAACTGCTGTTTTATCATTTTCGTTCCCTCTGCGCCTGAGCATTCCGCCATTCTCATATCCATAAGCACAACGTCCGGCAAAAGCTCGGCGCATTTTTCAAAAGCCTCTTTGCCGTTTGAAGCCTGTGCGACTATCTCGATATCCTCCGCCCCCGAAAGCGCGGCGGCTATCCCCTGCCGAAGCAGGGGTATATCGTCTGCAATTATTATCCTTATCAATTTTTTTCGCTCCCCTCTACAGGTATTTTTATCATCGTGCGAAAGCCTTCACCCGGCGCGGAAATAAACCTTACCGTGCCGTCAAGCTCCTCTATGCGTTTGATTATCCCGTTAAGTCCGTTGCCCGGCTTTATTTTTTCGCAGCCCTCTCCGTTGTCAAAAACATACAGCGCGAGACTGTTCTCATTAAGCTTTAAAATAATATCCATTCTGTCGGCTTTAGAATATCTTTCGCAGTTTGTGATAAGCTCGCGGCAGGTATCGTAGATCGGGCGGGCGAATTTGTTGAAGCTTTCTCCGTCCGTTCCCTGAATGCAAACGTCTATCGTCATATCCCTCACAACGTCGGCGATAGTGTTGACGGCGTTTGTAACGCTTGTAAGAAAGCTGTCAGAACGCAGGTTGTTTATCGAGCAGCGCAGCTGAGTTATGCCGCTTCGCGAAAGCGCTTCTATTTCGGACGAATAGGAATCTATTTTTTCTCTTGTCGCCTCCGGCAGAAGCGACAGCCGCGCGAGAGAGCTTATCATGGTAAGCGTATGCCCCGCCGTGTCGTGTACCTCCTGCGCTATGCGGTTGCGTTCGCGCTCTATCGCAAGCTTCTGTTCCGCGGCGGCAAGCAGGGCGGAGCGTTCGAGCAGGCTCGTTATGTCGGAAATTATAACGATATATGCGGTCGGCATACCCTTTCTGCCGCGGCAGACGCTTTTTTTCAGCGTAAGCGTTCTTCCGCCGATCGACGTTTCGATGCTTTCAAGCTCCGACGCTTCAGCGCCTTTATCAACAAATGCGATAAGCTCCTCTAAGCTGTTTAAGCCGTCCGTTCCGAGAAGTCTTTTTGCCGCGCTGCTGAAATACGTCACCTCTCCTCGGCGGTTAAATACCATAAGTCCTTCGGCGATGACATTGAGCGCGTCCTCGAAGGCTACCTCGTTTACGTTTAAAAAACCATAGCGGTAGGTGGCGAGCAGTATAAGGATACTCGAAATAGAAAGCGTGAGCGGAGTAAGCGCGAAGTTAAGGTTTATAATGCCGTTAAGGGTAAGCAGATTTATCGTCAGCGGGATAAGCAGAGCCAGCGCAAGCGAAGCCGCCTGTCCGCGCGAACGCTCCCCGCTGCTGTAACAGCGGCGAAGCACCAGAAAAAATCCCGCAAGCAGGCAGAGATATATGTAGGCTTGGCAAAGATAAAAAACTATGCCGTAAGAGATAGTATCGAGGGTAAATTTTTCATAGTAAAGCGTTGATCCCGATACGGCAAAAGCATAGAACACGCTTGAAAGCGAAAAAAGCGAAACGGTCAGTCCTGCGGGGACCTCACGCCCGAGGTAGCTTACCGCGAAGATGAGCCAGAAGCTTCCGAAAAAGCATATCCCGGCATTGCCGAGCGCGTAGCAGAGCTTCAGCTGGCGAAGCGATTCGGAATGTATCTGTATCAATTGGGCGATGAGCCATAGGGTCAGCGAGATCTGACAGCCGATAAACGAATAGGTGGTTTTTCCGTGATAGGCGCGCTGCAAAAGCAGACAGACGCTTATGTTCATTGTGATTATCGCAAAAATATATATTAAAGACAGCGCCGCAGTCATTTTTTTCGCCCTCCCGTTGTATACTATTATATATTATAGCATATTTTCCGTGCTAAAGCAAGCGTCTAAATTAAAATAATCGACATAAAAAATTTTTAGAACGGAAATATATATATGTTAAAATATTTTCCGTATCATGTACATCGCATATAAATATGCCGCATATTTATTATGCCGAAGAAAGGACAAAAACATATGCTTATCCTGAATATGTTCAGAGGCTTCTGCATGGCTCTTGCCGACAGCGTTCCGGGGGTCTCGGGGGGAACTATCGCGTTTCTGCTGGGTTTTTACGACGACTTTATCGGTTCGCTGAATTCGCTCGTTTCGGGAACTATGGAGCAGAGAAAAAAAGCTCTTATCTTTTTGATTAAATTAGGTCTCGGCTGGGTGCTCGGCATGGGCATTTCCGCGCTTGTGCTCTCGGCGCTTTTTGAAAAAAAGGTCTATATGCTGACATCTCTGTTTTTCGGGCTGACGCTTTTTGCCATACCGGTGGTAGCTCATGAGGAAAGAGAGTCGCTCAAGGGCAGGTACTCAAATCTGATATTTTCCCTCGCAGGAGCGGGCTTGGTAGCCGCCATAACGCTTATAAACGCTCACGCGGGCGAATCTAAGTCGTTTGACAATGTAACGTTCGGACTTGTGGTCTATGTATTCATAGCGGCAATGGCGGCGATATCGGCTATGGTGCTGCCGGGAATATCCGGTTCGACGTTATTGCTCTGCTTCGGAATATACAATTCGGTCATAAATTCGATAAAAGAGCTTTTGCATCTTAATTTCAAATACCTCCCGATGCTGATAGTGTTCGGTCTCGGCGTGCTTACCGGAATAGTGCTTATAATAAAGTCGGTAAAAAGCTGTCTTGAAAAGCACCGCAGTCAGACGATATACACCGTCCTCGGACTTATGGCTGGCTCGCTTTACGCGATATTGCAGGGTCCCGCCACGCTCGATACTCCGCAGCCGGCTATGACGCTTTCGACCTTCAACATAATAGCGTTCGTCTGCGGCGGCGGACTGCTCGTGCTGCTCGAGCTGCTAAGAGCTTTGATGGAAAAGGGTCTTATCAAGGACGAAGAATAAATTTAACAGGGGAAACCGCTTTTAAAGGGTTTCCCTTTTAAACGCTCTTGACATGGCGGTGTAAAAGTGATATAATAAAAAAAGAGAAGAACCTGAAAATAAATTGGCGGGTAATATCAAATGGATCCGGGAAGAACTATACTATTATATAAATATAAAAATAATGCCGCTGCCGATATGCGGCGGCTCATAGACAGAAATAAATGCTGCTGCTTTACCGGGCATCGTCCGGAAAATCTTCCGGCTTACGGCGATCCCGATGACAGCAGGGTGAAAAATATAGAAAGCAAGACCGCGGCTATCATAAGAATGCTGAAATACCGCGGGTACGATACGTTTATAACGGGAATGTCGCGCGGGTACGATCTTATGACGGCGCGGCTTATTATGGAGGATCCCGAGTTTCCGAGGATAAAGCTTGTCTGCGCGCTGCCCTATCCTAAGCAGTATAATGAAATGAAAACAAAGTCGGAGTATGAGCTTTATTACCGCGCGCTGAATAAAGCCGAATATGTGATAGTCGTAAACGAAACGAACGCCGAAGGCTGCTACAAAAACAGAAATCGGTTCATGGTGGATAATTCAAGCGTGCTGATAGGATATCTCTCCGAAAAGCATCAGCAGCGTTCCGGTTCGGGACAGACCTTCAGAATGGCGCAGAGAGACGGTCTTGAAACTTATATCATACGTCCCTCGGAGCTTTAAGAAAATAAGGAACTGTTACAGAAAGAAAGGAAAAGAAAGATCATGGAAAATTCAAAGGGCAAACGCAGACGCAGAAAAAGATCCTCTCAGGCGCCTGTCGCGCTGGTTTATTTTGTAACGCTGCTGCTTTTTCTCGGTATATTCGGGATATTTGCTAAAATAATCGTGGATAAGCTTTCAAGCGGCGGCGCGGAGACTCCCGATTTTTCCGATACCTATATAGATTCCTACAACACTCTTTATGCAAGGGTAAACGACAAGAATGTGCTGAGCGATCTGAGCGTTATACGCATAGCGCCCAAGCATGATAAAATAATAATTATCCCGCTTTCGGCTTATACGGTAAGCTCGACAGACAGCGATAAGACCTTCCGCGATATCTACGCCGACAACGGCATACGCGGCTTGCAGCAGGCGGTGGATTCTACCCTCGGCATTGCTACCGATTACTATTTTACAATATCGAATCAGGAATTTGAGGACTGCGCGGATATTATCGGCGGCTTTGTCTACGCGCCGGAGGAGGAGCTTTACTATCTTTCGCCGACAAACAACAACGATATATCGCTTAGAGCAAACGAACCGGTGTCGCTGTCCGGCAGACAGATAAGGCTTATCTGCCAGTATTCGCTTTTTGCCGAGGGCAGACAGGGCAACACTCGTTTTTTGGGCACTGCGCTGACCGCGCTGATAAACAGTATGTTCGATCAGGCGGAGATAACTAAGGACAGTCTCGATCTTTTTTACAACAAGACCGCCGGCAGCAGAAGCACCAATATGTCGGAAAACGACTACAAGCAGATAAGGATCTACATCAAGCAGATGTTAGACAGCAAGATCCAGCCGGCTTCTTTTATGGAACCTGTCGGGGAATGGACGGACAAAAGTCATTTTGTCGTTTCCGCCGATTTTAAACAGCAGGTATACGAACAGATGGAAGCTACAAAATCCGAAGCCGATGCCGCTGAAGAGCAGACCTCCGGAGCTGAGGAGTAAAAAATTTACAGCAAATTAACCGTGAGTTCACAAAATTGGCAGAAAAATTCGTTTTGCCGCTTGAAATCGCTTGGAAAATGTGGTATAATATCTATAATAGCTTTTGTAAGAAAGGACCGATTTAAAAAGAATCGGTCTTTTGATTTTGTATCGGCAGTCATCGGGGGAGGTACTTATGAATACGGTGCAAAGGGCAAGAACGCTCGCACAGCCGGTCTGCGACAGGCTCGGACTGTTTTTGTGGGACGTAAGGTTTGAAAAAGAGGGCGCGCTATGGTATCTGAGAATATTCATCGACCGCAGCGAGGGCGTGGATATGGATATCTGCGAGGAATTTTCAAGAGAGTTCAACGAGATACTCGACAGGGAGGACTTTATAAACGTTCAGTACGTCTTTGAGGCGGGCAGTCCCGGCTTGGGGAGAAGGCTCACGAGACGGGAGCATTTTACCGTCTGCGAGGGCGATGAGATAAGGATAAAGCTCTTTAAAGAGAAAAACGGCTCTAAGCAGAGAAGAGGTCTGCTTTGTTCAAGCGATGATAACGGCTTTACGGTGGCTTACCGGGTGGACGATGACGGAGATCCGACGGAGACCGAGAGCTTTTTATATAAGGAATGCTCGTCGGTAAATTTAAACGACGACGAGGATCTGTTTGGTTAAAATTACAGAAAGGATATGATAGGAAAAATGAACAGCGAATTTTTTGAAGCCTTAAGGCTTATGGGCGAGGAAAACGGAATGGATCCGAAGGATCTTGCCGAGATAATAAAGCAGGGAATATCAAAGGCGATAAAAAGGGACAATCCCGGCTGCGATAATATACGCGTTGAGATAGATCCCGAAAACGGCGTTTTTGAAATGGGCGTTTTAAAGCTTGTCGTGGACGATGAGCCTCTCGATGTGAACAACGAGATAAACATAGAGGAAGCAAGAACGATAGATCCCGACTGCTATGTCGGTTCGATGTGCCTTATCGAGGTCTCTCCTGAGACGTTCGGCAGAGTAGCCGTTCAGAATGCAAAGCAGCAGATAAAGCATGAGCTTAAAACGAGAGAGAGAGAAAGACTTATCGAACAGTTCAACGACAAGCTGTATGAGTGCATAACGGCAAAGGTCGAAAGGATAGAGGGCAGGACGGGCAACGCCGTGCTGAGCTTCGACAAGAGCGAGGTGTATCTTGTAAAGCAGGAGCAGATACCCGGAGAGATCTTGAGGGTCGGCGATATGGTGAAAATATATGTGGTGGGTATTGCCAATCCCGAAAAGAAGCCCGCGCTGAAAATTTCAAGAACGCACAGAGATCTTGTAAAGCGGCTTTTTGAAAACGAAGTGCCCGAGATAGCGGACGGAGTTGTCGAGGTCATGGGCATATCGAGAGTCGCAGGCTCGCGCTCAAAGCTTGCGGTAAGGAGCAAGGATAAGAACGTCGACGCGATAGGCGCGTGCATAGGTCCTAAGAAATCTAGAATAAGCGCGGTGGTGAGCGAGCTTAACGGAGAAAAGATAGATCTTATCCCCTACAGCGACGACCCGCAGGAATTTATCGCAAAGGCGTTAGCGCCCGCGCAGGTGATAAGCGTTCAGATAATGGACGACGCCGAGCATAAGGCGTGCAGAGTAATAGTTCCGGCAAATCAGCTCTCGCTGGCGATAGGAAACAAGGGTCAGAATGCAAGACTTGCCGCGGGACTTACCGGATATAAGATAGATATAATCTCGGACGTTCAGGCTAAGGAGCTTGAGCAGCAGGAGGCTGACGAGACGGAAGCGGAGCAGACGGCTGAAATTATCGAAGAGGTACAGACTGCCGCCGAGACGCTGCCCGAGGTGGAGGCAGAATGAAGCAGAAGAGGATACCTATGAGAATGTGTCTGGGCTGCAACGAGATGAAGCCTAAGCGGGAGCTTATACGGCTGGTAAAAAGCGCGGAGGGCGAGATCTCACTCGATACCACCGGGAAAAGGAACGGACGCGGAGCGTATATCTGCCGCAGCGTCGAGTGCTTTTCAAAAGCGCGGAGGTCAAAACGCTTTGAGCGCGCGTTTGAATGCGCCATAAGCGACGAGCTTTACGACAGAATGGAGCGTGAGCTTGAAAATGAATGATCGTTCGGGTCTTTTGAGCATCTGCCGCAAGGCGGGCAAGCTGAAAATGGGAATGGATATAGTCAAGGGCGGCTGCGAGAGCGGCGAGGTAAAGGCGGTTTTTGTAACGAGCGATATTTCCGAAAAATCGCTGAAGGAGATCCGCTATTGCTGCGCCGTAAACGAGGTAAGGGTCTACAGGCTTGAAATGACTATGGATATGACAGCTTCGGCTCTCGGCAGACGTTCGGGCATTCTCGGCGTATGCGACGGCGGCTTTGCAAAGGCTCTTGCCAAGTCCGCCGAGCGCGTAAGCGCAGACTTAGAGGATTTTTACAGTTAAATATGAGGAGGCTGCATTAATATATGAAAACCAAGATAAAATACAAGCTCTCGGAGCTTGCTAAGGATTTGGGAGCTAATTCTGCGGAGGTCTCAAAGCTGCTCGAGCAGCTTGACAGCGAACCTAAAAAGCCTTCCGCTATGCTCACTAAGGATGAAATAAATTATGTTATGGAATATTATACGCAGAATAATCAGGTGGAAAGCTTTGACGATTATTTTGCAAACAACGTAAAGCCCGCCGAGCAGGAAAAGCCGGCGCAGAGGGCTGAGGAGAAGAATAAAAGGAAGCAGGAAAAGCCTAAGGAGAAAAAACAGGCGGAGGCTAAAGCGGCAGCGCCTAAGGCTGAAAAACCGGTGCAGAAGGCCGAGGAAAAGCCCGCCGCGCCCAAGCCCGCCGAAGGTTCGGCTAAGAGCGGCGTTAAGGAAGCCGCAAAAGAGCCTGATACCGCCAATAAGGAAAAAGCTCCGGCGCAGAAGCCCGTTGAAGAGGTCAAGCCTAAGGAAAACGCGGCGGCTGAGAAGAATGATGAGAGGTCTAAAAAGAACAAGAACAAAAAGGCTAAAAAGCAGGAGCACGGCGAAAAGAAAACGCTTATCGGCAAGACCGACAGCGGCGGGGCAAAGGGCTATACCCTTTCAAGCTCTTCCGACAAGGGTCAGAGCTACCGCACGGTGGATACGAGAGGAAGCTATATAGAGCTTGAAAAATACAACGAAAAGTATGACAACCTCGCTATCTCAAAGCAGGGCGGCGGCAAAAAACGCGATAATTTTACAAAGAAACAAAAGATCACCCAGAAGTCTCAGCAGCACAAAAAACAGCAGTTTTCGCACAAGAAGGAGACCGAGCAGGAAAAGCTGCGCAGGCTGGAGCTGGAGCGGGCGAGAAAGCAGCAGTTAAAGGTGCTTATCCCCGATGAGATAGTAGTTTCCGAGCTTGCGGCGCGTCTTAAAGTGACCGCGGCGGAGGTCATCAAAAAGCTGATGGGTCTCGGCGTAATGGCTGCGCTAAACGAAACGATAGATTTCGACACGGCGAGCCTCGTCGCGGAGGAGCTTGGCGCAAAGGTAGAAAAGGAAGTTATAGTAACTATAGAGGAAAGACTTATAACAGACGAAGCGGACTCGCCGGAGAGCTTAAAGGAACGCTGCCCGGTAGTCGTTGTAATGGGTCACGTTGACCACGGCAAGACCTCCATACTCGACAGGATAAGAAACGCTCACATCGCCGAGGGCGAAGCGGGCGGCATTACACAGCACATCGGTGCGTATCAGGTCTATCACAACGACAGGAAGATAACCTTCCTCGATACTCCCGGACATGAAGCGTTTACCGCGATGAGAGCGAGAGGCGCGGATATAACCGATATAGCGGTGCTAGTTGTCGCGGCTGACGACGGAATAATGCCGCAGACAATAGAATCCATAAACCACGCTAAGGCGGCGGGAGTACAGGTCATCGTTGCGATAAACAAAATGGATAAGGAGGGCGCGGATCCCGAGAGGATAAAGCAGCAGCTCACAGAGCATGAGCTTGTCGTTGAAGAATGGGGCGGCGACGTTATCTGCGTGCCGGTATCGGCAAAGACCGGTATGGGCATAGAGGATCTGCTTGAAAGCATCGTGCTGGTAGCGGACGTTATGGAGCTTAAAGCCAATCCCGACAAGCTCGCAAAGGGCGCGGTCATAGAAGCGCGTCTCGATAAGGGCAAGGGTCCTGTCGCAACGCTGCTCGTTCAGGCGGGTACGCTTCACCGCGGTGACGTTATAATCGCAGGCACTGCCGTCGGCAGAGTGCGCACCATGACCAACGACAAGGGCAGGTCTATCGAAAAAGCGGGACCGTCAACGCCTGTTGAGATAACCGGTCTTGCGGAGGTGCCCGGAGCGGGCGACCAGTTCAACGCCGTTGAGGACGAAAAGCTTGCCAGAGAGCTTGTTGAGCAGAGAAAGCAGCAGGCTAAGGAAGAGGTGTTCAGCAGATACACCAAGGTAACGCTCGACAACCTGTTCAACCGTATTTCCGAGGGCGAGATGAAGGAGCTGCCGATAATCGTAAAGGCGGACGTTCAAGGCTCTGTCGAAGCGGTAAGGCAGTCGCTTGAAAAGCTCTCAAACGACGAGGTAAGAGTAAAGGTAATACACGGCGCGGTCGGAGCGGTCAACGAATCGGACGTTATGCTCGCTAACGCTTCAAACGCGATAATCGTAGGCTTTAACGTTCGTCCCGACCCGGTAGCAAAGGAATCCGCAGAGCGCGACGGCGTTGACATTCGCCTTTACAGAATTATTTATGATGCAATTGAAGAGATAGAGACTGCGATGAAGGGTATGCTCGCGCCTAAGACGAGAGAGGTAGACACCGCGAGAGTCGAGGTACGTCAGGTATACAAGATCTCGGGCGTCGGAATGGTCGCGGGAGCTTACGTTCAGAGCGGAAAGATCGGCAGGAACGATCTTATAAGGATAGTACGCGACGGTATCATCATAGCCGACGACAGAATGAGCAGCTTAAAACGCTTCAAGGACGATGTCAAGGAAGTGCAGGAGGGCTTTGAATGCGGAATAACTCTTGAAAAATTCTCGGATTTCAAAGAGGGAGACGTATTCGACGCTTACGTTATCGAGGAATACCGCGATTGATAAATTTTTTAAGGAGATAAAAAATGCCGGGCTATAAAGCATCAAGAATGGCGGAGGATATCCGCAGGATAGTTTTTGCAAAAACGAGAGAGCTTAAAGACCCGCGGCTTGGCGGCGGGGAAATGCTCACCGTCACACGCTGCGAGGTGTCGCATGACGGTTCTTTCTGTAAGGTATATATTTCCTCGCTCGAGGGAGAACAAAAGACCGCCGAAGCCGTAAAAGCTCTCACCGGCGCGTCGGGACTGCTCAA
>CANQCJ010000066.1 GCA_947589205.1 uncultured Ruminococcus sp.
CATCTATCATGGACTATATGCTCAATGCAATAAAGTATTTTCTGCTGACACAGCAGGAGTTCCGCTGGCAGCTAAAGGACGGTGAATAAATTGGCAAAGAAGAAAAAGAACGGCGTTCAGGCTCTAATCGGGCTTGAACGCTTTACTAATTACGGAGTCAGAACGGACAAGTCGGAGGTGGTGTTCTTTACCGTAGAGCCGACCAATATCTCGGTTCTGTCGGCTGACAACATCGAGATAAAGATGCATAACCTCATGATGGTACTGTCGGTAATACCCGACCTTGAAATGATCGCCATAGACAGCGCGGAGCGTTTTGACGATAACAAGTGGTATATCCGCAAGCGGCTCCAGACCGAGCAGAATGAGGCTGTGCGTAAGCTGCTGCTGGCAGATCATGATTTTCTCGATGAGATACAGCTTGAGATGTCCTCTGCCCGACAGTTTATGTTTGCAGTGCGTTTCCGCAAGGAGAAGCCCGAGCAGATATTCAACATCATCAGCCGCGTGGATAAAACGCTCTCCGAGCATGGCTTTGCGGCAAAACGCATGAATAAGGGCGAGGTAAAGCGTATGCTTGCGCTCTATTTCGGAACATCGATCACAGGCGATGAAATTCCCGATATCGAGGGAGAAAACTACTTTGACATGGAGGAGGCAGAGAAACTTGAAGGCAAGATTTAAGCGAAAGAAAAAGGAACTGACCGAGGAACAGCGCGAGATCATCAGCACCAAGAAATACTTTGACAGGATCGCGCCCGGGATAATCAAGTTCTATTCCGATCATTATATCTGCGGCAATTATTATAAAAGCTGCTGGGCAATAACCGAGTATCCTCCCAACACGGAGGAAACGGCTATACTCGCGCACCTTGCAGACAGAAACGGCGTAACGCTCCGTATCTATAACCGCCTTGTGGACAGTATGGAGCAGCGAAAGATCGTTCAGCAGGCAATGCGTAAAAACCATATGATGACAACCGTCAGCGATGTGAACGAGAGTATAAAGGCGCAGGATAACATCAACGATGTGGTGGAGCTTATGTCGGAGCTGCGCCGAAACAAAGAACCTCTGCTGCACTGCGCTGTGTTTATCGAGCTGAAAGCCAATTCTGAGGATAAGCTGAAGGAACTCCAGAGTGACATTCAGATGGAGTTGACACGCTCAAAGATCACCGTGGACAGGTTGATCCTTCGGCAAAAAGAGGCGTTCCTCTCCGCATTGCCTACTGGAAATAATATGTTCGCAAGCCAGTTTGAAAGAGTGTTGCCCGCAAGCTCGGTCGCCAATATGTATCCGCTCAACTATTCGGGCAAGACCGATGAACACGGATTCTATCTCGGACGTGATAAGTACGGCAGCAACGTGCTTGTGGATTTTGACCGCAGGACAGAGGACAAGACCAACAGTAATGTGCTTATTCTCGGCAACAGCGGTCAGGGCAAGAGCTACCTCATGAAGCTCCTCCTCTGCAATCAGCGGGAGGCGGGCAAAAGCATTCTTGTACTTGACCCCGAGATGGAATACCGAGACCTCTGCGAGAATCTTGGCGGCACATATATCGATATGATGTCGGGCGAGTACATGATAAATCCGCTCGAACCGAAAACATGGTCGGACGGAGAAAAGGGCGGCTCCGATAGCCCCGAGGCGTTCAGAAAGGTCACAAAGCTGAGTCAGCATATTTCGTATTTAAAGGACTTTTTCAGAGCGTATAAGGATTTTACCGACGCGGAGATCGACACGCTCGAAATTATGCTGATAAAGCTATATGCCCGATTCGGCATAGACGATACCACCGATCTCGGCAGTCTCGTTGACGAGGACTACCCGATGATGAGCGACCTCTATGAACTTATAGAAAAGGAGTTTATGGCGTTCGACCATGAGATCAAGCACATCTACACCGAGGATATGCTGCAGAATATCTGTCTCGGACTGCATTCTATGTGCAAGGGCGCGGAAAGCAAATACTTCAATGGGCATACCAACATCAAGGACGGCGAATTTGTATGCTTCGGAGTCAAGGGGCTTATGGACACAAATAAGCGGCTCAAGGATACGCTGCTGTTCAACATTCTCAGCTACATGAGCGATCAGCTTCTCGGCAAAGGAAATACGGTAGCCGCGATCGATGAGCTTTATTTGTTCCTCACCAATCTGACAGCTATCGAGTATATCCGCAATGGCATGAAGCGTGTTAGGAAAAAGGAGTCATCGTTCATTCTGGCATCGCAGAACATCGAGGATTTTCTGCTGCCCGAGATAAAGGAATTCACAAAGCCCCTGTTCAGTATTCCGACTCACCATTTTCTGTTCAATCCCGGAAATATCTCAGCGGCGGCGTTTATAGATACCTTGCAGCTTGAACAGTCGGAGTACGATCTTATCAAGTTTCCCGAACGAGGAACGTGCCTCTATCGCTGCGGAAACGAGAGGTATCTGCTTGTGGTGATCGCTCCGCCGTATAAGGCGGCGTTGTTTGGAATGGCGGGTGGAAGATAATATCCGAAAGTGCTTGATTTGGAGGGTGAGATGTGATATAATAATACAAACAGCGAAAGAGGTGAATGCCTTGAAATATACTCTCATGCACAAAAACATATCCGTTGCGGATATAGAGATAGACGATGATATTGGCGTCATCACGGGAATAGAGGCTGTCTACGCAAAGGAGCATCTGCCCGTTGGTGTGCTGCACCCTCTTCACCATAAGGAAACGGTCGATAAAGCGGCGCTCAACCATTGGTGGGCGGGTCGGTCTATCCCAGCAAGCAGAATGGGGATAGGCGAAGCCCTCGAAACGCTTGGTGTGTATAACACGCAGATACTTGTGACAAAATGCCTCGGACTCAGCTTGTCAGACCATTATTGGGTAAAGCCCGCCGACAGCGATGTGTCCTGGGAAAGCGTTAATTTTTTCGACAATGATTTTTCAGACGATGTGGGCGATGTACTGTTCGGAACAAGCAGAAAAAGCGCAGGCTTCGACCTCGTATCACCGGACAATACCTCTGACGGAAACCTTAAAAAGCGTTGGAAGATAATTGACGGAAAGAGATGTCTCCTAAAATCCGGCTCCGACCCTTTCAGACAGCAGCCGTTTAATGAGGTCATAGCTTCGAGGATAATGAATAGGCTTGGGATAGATCATGTGCCGTACACCGTTATTTGGAACGATGACAAGCCATATAGCGTGTGCGAGGATCTTGTTACAAAGGAGACCGAGCTGGTGAGCGCATGGCGTATAATGCAGATAAGACCAAAGGCTAACCATGAAAACTGGTATCTGCATTTTGTGAATATCTGTAAAGAGTTAGGTGTGGACATTGTTCCCGCGCTTGACAGAATGATAGTCCTTGACTATATCATAGGCAACGAGGACAGGCATTTCAATAATTTCGGACTGCTACGGAATGCCGATACCCTTAAATGGCTCGGCGCAGCACCCGTATACGACAGCGGAACATCACTGTGGTACAATAGAACAGCCGAGCAGATACCGATGTCGGAAATAATCTGCAAACCTTTCAAGAAAAGTCACGGCGAACAGCTCAGGCTTGTATCGTCATTCGACTGGCTTGACTTTGATAAGCTGAACGGCGTTGAAAGTGAGATATACGAACTACTCACTGAACAAAAGGTAATACCATATGTGGGCATAGAAAGAGCAAACGCTATAGCCGCAGAGGTGGAAAAAAGGATAGATCATCTTCATAACGCAGCAATGGCAGAAATCAGTAATCACGATATATCTTCTACCGAAGGAGATGTTGAAGAAGATACCGCCGAGACTTATGGAATGAAAATAGAATAAACGTGATAGAGAGCCGTAGAAATGCGGCTCTTTTTATTGCAGAAAGAGGTGAGGATATGAGCGATATTAAAAATAGACTGAAAGAAAAAATAGACAGCTGCTACTCGGAATATAAAAACAAATGGCTTGTTATGTCTCCGGAAGCTCTGATTGAAAACGCCGATGAGATAAGTGTGGTCAACAAGGTCCATATGCTGTTGGTGGGGGCTATATCCGATACAGATGCAGAATATCTTATACGTTTTAAAAATCCGTTGGAAGTCATTAGTGACACATATATGACTTATTCAGAAAACAACGGATGTATGTTTTACGAGGTGTGTGAACATCTCATGTGGAAACTAACGGATAGCGGCTCTGCTGAAGTTGATTATGATGTAGAACCTGAGTTTATGGACGAATCAGACTCCACAGGAATATCCATGCAGTAAAGGAGGTCGATAGCTTGAAAAAATACGGAATATGGAAAACTCGCTACACTCAGAATGTGGCGAAAACATTTGAGGATTGGGTGCGTCAGGACGGCGCGCCTCTTTTATTTTGTTCGGAAATGACTGCCCTTGAAGCCAAGCACACCGAGGAAATGCGGAACAGCGATGAATATACGGAATTCGAGGTGCGTGAGATAGAGGTGTCGGCATGAGCGCTAAACTTTTACAGTTACTTGCCACGGTCTTATCCGATGAAAAGCTGAGGAAGAAAATATTCATCCTGGTACTGAGCATTGCGTTCGGATTTATTTATCTGCTGTGCCTGCCCGTGGTGGTCATATCCAATCTCGGCTCGGTCGAACTCGATACCGCAGACTTCGATATGGGACTGTTCACGGAGGAAAACTTTATGGCAAGCCTCGACAGCGAACAGGCGGCTCAGATCGAAGCCATACAGACTACAGGCGGCAATATTGAAACGGAGATGTCTAACCTCGGCATAGCGGATCAGACCATAAAGGCGCAGCTCATATATATGTCATTTTTCGATGATGTAGAGGATTTCGATGCAAATCTTTTCAAAGCCGCGCCCGATGACGCGACCCTCATCGACAGCATAAATCAGAACTACGGTCTGTCCATAGATTATGACGAGTATATGCACACCTATGTTTTTGTAATGAACAATACGATCAACCCATATATGTTCACAGATACAAGCACTAAAAATGCCGCCGATCTTTCGGCTTGGGCGAACAATGCATATGTATCCGGCTGGGGATATAAAAGCGGCGCTGTCGGTGACAGAGATTCCGAGGACAGATTGCGTTATGCGGATAATGCAGGGCTTATGATAGGTTATCTTAACTACGATCCCGACAGCAGGTCGTTCGGGGCGGTGTATGATGTTCTGACCTACACCGAGCAGGGCGATATCAGCACTATGCCGGAGGTCGCAGGGATAGGCTTGTATGACGGCAGCCGGCACGGCATATATATTGGCAACGGCGAAGTGGTGTATTCCGCTGACAGCCCCGGATATGTGACAAAGGAAAATGTGTCGGACGGCGCATGGTCGAGCTGGTGTACCTACGAGGGAATCAACTATCCGCAGGAGGTGCAGGACGCGATTGACGATATAAACGCTCCCGATGACAGCAGCGAAGGCAACGACGAAAGCGAGGACTAAATGTTAATACAGTATTTTTTAGAGAAACTCATGAAAGCGGCTCTGGCGGCAGCAGTAGTGGGACAGGCAGTTTCAGCGGACTTGCCCGACCCGCCTGCCGTTACCGACCTTTCCGCCTCTGCGATTTCGGTTGGCTGTATCAAAGCCGAGTGGGATGCAGAGGAAGGAAAAGACTACGAATTGACGATAACTCCGACTGACGAGAATACAGGCTACACCGATAACATCTGCATAAACTTCGAGGGGAAAAGTAAGTCGTATATAACTGGCTTGCGTGAAGGCTCGGAATATGAGATCATGGTAAAGGAACTTGATTCAGATGGCAAGCCTATCGACAGCTCCGCAGCGACCGAGCTGTGTACAACCGAAAAGGTGGAAGTAGTCTGGGACGATTATGAATATCAGGACGGTTGGACACAGTGCTTTGCGGGCGAAAGGGCTTCGGGACTTACCGCTCAGCCGTCATGGGGAGCGATACAGGGAGCAATAGTTGACCCTATAACAAATACCGGTATCATGCGTGATGAATACGGTGATTATTGTGTGGCAATGGGTGTGTATTATGGCTATTGCTGGGACAGATTTCTTATTGAACTTGACAATGGAGTGCAATTTACAGTCAAGATATGTGACAGCAAAGGCTGGGCTGATGACGGCGAAGGAAAATATCACTGGTTCGGCGGGAAAGGAAACGGCAAATGTATCATCGAGTTTATTTACGATGAAGCCAGCCTTCCTTCATGTGTAGCGTTCAGCGGCAGCTGGGGATATTATAATTGGAACGGTCTGAATTTTGACAACATCAGATCCATAAAGAAGATCAATTACGGCGAAAAGGTTGAATACTGACAGAGGAAATTATATGGATAATATTTTGAAAGTAACGGTGCTGACCGATTTAAGGTCGGTCACGCTGACCATGCCTTGTGATGACGATAAGATCGAGGCGTTGGAGGATATGGGAGAGCTGGAAATCCTCAGAATAGACTGGGAGATAGACAATCTCGATCTTGACGATGAAGCGGACATCATAAGCGCTCTGCACAGGCTCAACGGCATAGCCGAGGGAGCTGATTGTCTCGGCGATGAGGACTACAAAAAGTTCCTCGCCGTGTGCGCTTTTAAACACGCATTTACGCTTGACGATATAGATCACTGTCTCGAAAACATAGACGATTATGATTTCGATCCCGATATAAATTCTTATGAGGACTACCTCGAGGAATACCTGCAGAGAACGGATGAACTCGGTAGCATTCCCGAAAGCTGTGCTTACGATGTCGGCAAGATGATACTTATGGCGCAGAACGGCAGTCTGACCGAGTATGGTATTATATGTGGTGAGAGCAATAGGTTATATGACACGCTGGACGGCAGCGACAGAGAGCAGATCATGGAATATATATCGGCTCAGACGCGCTGCACAATATCCGCAGTCGATAAGAGCGAAGAAAAGCTGTTCTACTCCTGCAATGATGAAGGAATAAAGGCGGCTCGTGTCGGTCATCTGCGACTGGACTTCGGCAGCGGAAAAGAGTTTTACGGCACATGGTTTGAGAACAGTGCCGAGCTGAACGATCAGGAGTTCAAGTACGAACAGAGCATGGTCATCAACAGTCTTCGCTGTACGCTGCTCAAAAATCGTGAATCCATGAGCGAATATATTCAGGAACATGACTCTCTTGATCTCGGTGACAGAGGCAGCGGCTTCAAGGTGCAGACGGACAGCAATGTGTTTTATCTGCGCTGTTTTCCTAAAGCCGGAGAGTACGACTGCTACTGTTACTGCTACGACCGTGAGCTGCTGGAACAGGCTATGAGTCAGACCGATGGCGAGGATATGGCAGAGGAAGAAGAAACACAGATGGGAGGAATGACACAATGAAAATAACAGCGATCAACGGCAGATTTTCTCGACCGATATATCTGCCGACAGACCATTTCGTTATCCGTGACGAGCTGGACAAGCTGAGAGCTGACGGAGATACGAAGCTCCATATCAAGATAAACGTCTGCAATGAGGTTGGGAAACTCGTAGGCAAGGAGTTCGATACCGACCTATACAAAATGAATTTCCTTGCCGATAGAATAGAAACAGACGATCCGAAGCGAAACATTCAGATGGCGGCTCTGCTGACAGTAAAATCCGAGAGAACGGTCGATGAACTCATACGCATGACCTACTCGGATAGTGTGTCGGTCTATCCGTGCAGGAGCTACGAGGAACTTGGTGAGATGGTGATCGACAACGAACTGCTCCCCGGACTGAATCATGTTCCCGACAGCCTGCTGCCATTGCTGGACAGAGAACAGGTTGGAAAAAGATTCGCCGAGCAGGAAAACGGAGTGTTCGCCAACGGATACTACTGCCTGCCGACCGAGTATGTTGAACTGCAGATCAATGTTGAGATCGCCAAGCCCAAGGATATATTTTTCAGTTTGATACTTGTTCCCTATGGCAAAGACCTCGATCAGTATGGTCAGCGTTTTGACCTGCCTTGCAGCAAGGAAACGCTTGAACAATTTGCCTCGGAGTGCGGTGTGTCGTTAGACAAAATGAATTATTACAGTCTCCGTTCTTCCATTCCGCTGATGTATGATCCGTTGAGTGTGACTGCCCTCAACGATCTTGCAGTATGCCTCGCCGCGCTCGAGAATGATGAATTTGTGAAGCTGAAGGCTGTCATGCAGACGATGCCCGCGTTGAACACTCAGCATACGATGGAACTGATTACACATCTGAATGAATATGATCTCGATAGACAAGTCAGGAATTCCGATGATTACGGATACTCTTATCTTGAAAAGTTCCTGCCGCCGGAGTTCAGCCCGAGGGTGTTTGAGGATACCGATCTCACGGAGGTAGGCGATGAGGTGCTGCTCTTCAAGAGGGGACAGATCACGACCTACGGTGCGATAAGCGGCAAGGGAGAGCAGCTCTATACTCCGATAGTGGATAAGCCTGTGCTGGACGAATACGAGGACGAAGATGAGTCAGAGGACGAGTGTGAAGATATGGGAATGGGGGGTGATCTCATGAAGAAAACGATAAGCGTACAGATACCGGAGGAAAAGCTGTCTGCGATAGAAATGTACCTTGAGCAGAGGAACACCACACTGGCGGCGGAACTGGATAAGCAGGTCGAGCAGATATACTCAAAGGTAGTCCCTCAGAATGTCCGTGAGTATATCGACATGATGGCAAAGCAGCCCAAGCGCAGACCACGAAAGCCTGCCGAGGGTACGGACAGCTCCGAGCAGTAACTCGCCCCGTGTCGCGCCACAACGCCCCGTGTGCGGTTTTCCGAACGAGGTCGGGAAAGTATACCCCATCGGCAGTCGGGGCGGTCCATGGGCATTTGTCGCAGAGTTTCCGAAAACGGCGGTTGGCAGGATATGGTGAGGCGGTGGGCGGAACGGAGGGGGTGTAGGTTCTCGCAAGTTAAAGTTTCGGGGTCGCAGCCCCCGAAACGGTCACAGCGGACGGCAAAGCCGACCGCATTTTGCGAGAAAAATATGCTGTTGCCACAAAGGGGTTGTATGCTGACCGAATTTGTGGATTTAGGGGTTGCAATCCCTTTTCATGGCGAAAACACAGAGATTTTACAGGAGTTGGAGGCGATAAAAGCATGAGTTTTGCAAATAAGGTGAAATTTGCTCTTTGGGCGTATCCCGAAACGCTTAAGGACGTGGAGATTCACTACCAGAACGATAATTGTCGGTCGCAAAGCGAGTTCATAGAGAAAGCAATAAAATTTTATATCGGTTATCTTGACGAAGAAAAAAGCGTGAATTATATCTCTCCGATGATAACCGAAACTGTCAAAGCGCAGATCAAAGGCACGGAACAACGGCTCGCTCGTTTGCTTTTCAAGGTCGCAGTCGAGCTGGGTAAGCTGTCGCATATAACGGCGGCGATGAATGATGTTGATGATGAAACGCTCCGCAGCTTACACGCCATGTGCGTCAACGAGGTGCGCAAGATCAACGGCATTATTGATTACGAAGATGCGGTAGATTATCAGCAGAGCTGAGTCAAGCCCGAGTGTAACTGCTCGGGCTTTTACATACAGGAGGTGTCGCCATGCCGAAATTGATTGTCACAAGCCGCTATCTGAAAGCAGGCTCTAAAAAACACATTCAGAATTATGTTAAGTACATTGCTACCCGAGAGGGCAACGTGCCTGTGCCGAACGGAAAGTCACAAGCTCCTGCAACCACAAACCAACAAGAGCTGCTGAAACAGCTTCTTGCAGATTATCCCGACAGCACAGAGATGTTCGAGTATGAGGACTACAAAAAGAATCCCACGGTACAAAATGCAAGCAAGCTGATCTCTGAAATTATTGACAGAAACATGGATAGACTGACAAACCGAGAGAATTATGTCGGCTACCTTGCTAATCGTCCGGGTGCAGTAAAGTACGGTGCGCATGGTCTGTTCAATGGCGAGGATAAACCGATAGACCTTGATACAGTCGCAAGAGAGATCGCTAACCATAGCGGAAACGTCTGGACTCACGTTGTATCTCTGCGCAGAGATAATGCGCAGCAGATGGGATACGATAATCTGACAGCATGGCGGGAGCTTGTCAAACGGCAGATACCTAACATCGCAAAGCAGTCGAAAATCGATATGAATAACCTACGTTGGTATGCTGCGTTCCATGACAAACTCAGTAACCCCCATGTGCATATCATAGTGTACTCGGTCGATCCCCGGCAGGGATTTCTAACAAAACAAGGTATAGAAAAAATTCGCAGCGGATTTGCTAATGATATTTATGAAGATGAATTGCATAATCTTTATTCCGAGCAGACAGATATGCGCAATCTCATAAAAAAGGAGTCTGCCGAGTTAATGCATCAGCTCACACAGGATATATTGTCAAACGCTTCTGCGAACACAGAGTTAATAAGACTTGTCGCTTCGCTGAAAACACAGCTTGATAATTCAAAGGGCAAAAAGGTGTATGGATATCTCAAGCCGGAAGTAAAGAAAACTGTTGATGATATCTTCACTCAGCTTTCGCAGAACAGCTCCATACAGAAGATGTACAAGCTGTGGTGTGAAATGGAGCAGAAAAAGCATGATGTGTATTCATCTGCAAAAGT
>CANQCJ010000067.1 GCA_947589205.1 uncultured Ruminococcus sp.
ATAAAGGGATCTCTCGACCTTGCCCTCAACGGCATACGCAGCAGCGTTCACGATCTGCATGATGATTCGATAGATCTGAAAAAAACGCTTTCGGAGCTTTTGGATTCCGTCAGCGGCAGGTTCGCCTGTTCGCTCGAATACGACTGTCCGCCCGATATGCCCAAGGAAATAAAGCTGTCGTTTGTCGGGATAGTAAGAGAAGCCGTCAGCAACGCCGCCAAGCACAGCAGCGGAGACAGTCTGACGGTCGCCGTCACGGAGTATCCCGGGTTTTACCGATTAGTTATTTTTGACAACGGCAAAAATCAGCAGGTCGGGGAAATGAAAAGCTCGGACAATGTAAGCGGTATAGGATTGGAGAATATGCGGGAAAGAGTACGCGAGGCAGACGGGAACATTTCTGTTTTGAGAATGAAGGCCGGGTTCAAGATCGTAATAAGCGTACCCAAAAAAGGAGATAAGGTATGAAAACAGTAATAATAGACGACGATGGATTTATCGGCAGCTCGCTGAAAACTATAATAGAGGTGTCAGGCGGAGGAGAGATCGAGGTCTGCGCTGTCGGGAACAGCGGTACGCAGGCGCGGGAGCTTTACGAAAAATATCACCCTGACGTTATGCTCATGGATATACGAATGTCGCCGGTGTCGGGGCTTGAAGCGGGGGAAATGCTGCTGAAAGCCGCGCCGGAGGTCAAGATACTTTACCTTACGACCTTTTCCGACGACGAATACATTATCCGCGCTTTGAATATGGGAGCAAAGGGGGATATCCTAAAGCGCTCAAAGCCGTTATGAGCGGTCAGAGCGTTTTCGGCGAACAGATAATGGATCGTCTGCCGGGTCTTATCGGCTCGGCGGCTAAGAGCGGATTCGATTACGCCGCCGCCGAAATATCTCCCGCGGAGCTTGATATTATAAAGCTTGTCGCTAAGGGCATGAGCAACAAGGAGATAGCTTCACGGCTTTTTCTCAGCGAGGGTACGGTGAGAAATTATCTCAGCGATATTTTTATAAAGCTCGGTCTGCGCGACAGAACGCAGCTTGCGGTGTTCTACTATAACAACTAAAAATAAAAACGGCGGAAAGTAAGATGCTCTCCGCCGTTGTTTTTTAAACCTTAAGGACCGTTATAACAGCCTTTTCGCCGTTTATATCCCATTCCTTTCCGTTTTCGTCAAATTCATCGAGTATATCGTCAGCCAGCACGTCCGCGCTTATCGCTTCCTTGTTCTTTAACGCGATAGCCGCGACCCTTTCGCTTTTTCCTATCTTCACGATAACTCTGTCCGTTACCTCGAAGCCGGAATCCTTTCTCATGGTCTGCACCTTACTGATTATCTCACGGACAAAGCCCTCTTCTATAAGCTCCTCTGTCAGCGCGGTATCGAGAGAAACGGTGACAAGCCTGTCCGAAAGCGTGTAATAGCCTTCCTTTTGTACCGTCTCTATCAGCAGATCCTCTCTAAAGAGCGTTATCTCTCCGGTGGAAATGCTTATTTTCAGCATTCCTGAGCTGTCAAGCTCGTTCATCGCTTTTGTTCCGTCAAGCGAAGCGAGCGTGCTCTTTATCTCGCCGATGTATTTTCCAAACTTAGGTCCGAGAGTTTTCAGCTGCGGCTTGAAGCTGTAATCTACAAAGCCCGATGTATCCTCTACAAATTCCACGCGCTTTAAATTAAGCTCGTCGCGGATTATCTCGACGTACTTTTCCTCCAGCGCGCTCTGCGCCTTGACGTACATTACGTTAAGCGGCTGGCGGTTCTTGCGGTTTGAACCGTTTCTTGCCGAACGTCCGAGCACTACTATATCGAGAGCCTCGCCCATCGCGCTTTCAAGCTCAGTATCTATAAGCGACATATCCGCCTTGGGATAATCGCAGAGGTGTATGCTTTCGGGAGCGTTTTTGTCGGCGTTTCTTACGATGTTCTGATAGATCTCCTCGGTGATGAACGGAACCATCGGCGCGGCGCACTTGCAAAGCTCCGTCAGCGCGGTGTAGAGGGTCATGTAGGCGTTTATCTTGTCCTCGCTCATGCCCTGCGCCCAGTATCTCTCGCGGCAGCGTCTTACATACCAGTTGGAAAGCTCGTCCACAAAATCCTGCATGGCTTTGGCGGCTTCGGGTATGCGGTAATTCTCTAAATTCTCGTCCGCAAGCTTTATCATCGAATTGAGCCTTGAAAGCAGCCAGCGGTCCATTACGCCGAGCTTAGACGGATCGAGCTTGTATTTCGTCGGGTCGAACTTGTCTATCTCGGCATAGAGCACATAGAACGCATAGGTGTTCCAGAGCGTGCCCATGAATTTGCGCTGACCCTCGGTAACTACCTTGTCGTGGAACTTGTTCGGCAGCCACGGCGCGGAATTGGTGTAGAAATACCAGCGGATAGCGTCCGCGCCGAATTTGTTCAGCGCGTCGAACGGGTCTACCGCGTTGCCCTTGGATTTCGACATCTTCTGACCGTTCTCGTCCTGAACAAGCCCTAAAACTATTACGTTCTTATACGGCGCTTTGTCGAACAGCAGCGTTGAGATCGCGAGCAGCGAATAGAACCAGCCTCTTGTCTGGTCTACCGCCTCGGAAATGAAATCGGCGGGGAACTGCTCTTCAAAAAGCTCTTTGTTTTCAAACGGATAATGGTGCTGTGCAAACGGCATCGAGCCGGAGTCGAACCAGCAGTCTATTACCTCGGGAACGCGCTTCATCTGCCTGCCGCATTCGGGGCATTTTATCGTTACAGCGTCTATATACGGACGGTGAAGCTCTATATCCTCCGGGCAATTGTCGCTCATCGCTTTCAGCTCCTCGATAGAGCCTACCGAATGGCGGCAGCCGCATTCGCATTCCCAGATGTTGAGCGGAGTGCCCCAATAGCGGTTGCGGGAAAGTCCCCAGTCCTGGACGTTTTTAAGCCAGTCGCCGAAGCGTCCCGAGCCTACGCTCTCGGGTATCCAGTTTATCGTCTCGTTGTTGGCGATAAGCCTGTCGCGCACGTCCGTCATTTTTATGAACCATGTGTCTCTTGCATAGTATATAAGCGGAGAACCGCAGCGCCAGCAGTGCGGATAGCTGTGCTCGAATACCGGCGCTGAGAACAGCAGTCCTCTTTCTCTCAGATCGTCGAGCACGAGAGGGTCGGCGTCCTTGCAGAACGTTCCCGCCCACTTTGTTTCCTTTGTCATCTGACCCTTTTGGTCGACGAGCTGAACGAACGGCAGGTCGTATTTCTTTCCGACCTTAGAGTCGTCCTCACCAAACGCCGGAGCTATGTGTACGATACCCGTTCCGTCTGTAAGCGTTACATATTCGTCGCAGACAACATACCAGCATTTGTTTTGCGGGGAAACAAAATCAAACAGCGGTTCGTATTCCTTATATTCAAGCTCTTTGCCCTTAAAGCGTTCCAGTATCTTGTATTCGCCCTTAATAACGCTCGATACGAGAGCTTCCGCCATGTAGTATATCGTTCCCTCGTTGTCTATTTTTACATAATCATAATCGGGGTTTACGCAGAGCGCGACGTTCGAGGGCAGCGTCCACGGCGTTGTCGTCCACGCGAGGATATACGCGTCCTCGTCCTTTACCTTGAAGCGCACGATCGCCGAGCGTTCCTTTACGTCCTTGTAGCCCTGCGCTACCTCGTGTGAAGAAAGCGGAGTTCCGCAGCGCGGACAATAGGGGACTATCTTGAAGCCCTTATACAGCAAGCCCTTTTCATAGATCTGCTTTAACGCCCACCATTCGGATTCTATAAAATCATTGTGGTAGGTTACATACGGGTCGTCCATGTCCGCCCAGAAGCCTACCATGCCCGAAAAGCTTTCCCACATTCCTTTGTATTTCCAGACCGATTCCTTGCACTTGTCTATAAACGGCTCGAGACCGTATTCCTCTATCTGCTCCTTGCCGTCAAGTCCGAGAAGCTTTTCTACTTCAAGCTCTACCGGCAGACCGTGAGTGTCCCAGCCGGCTTTTCTCGGTACTTTATAGCCCTTCATCGCTCTGTAGCGCGGTATCATGTCCTTTATCGCGCGGGTCAGAACATGACCTATATGCGGCTTGCCGTTGGCGGTCGGCGGACCGTCATAGAATACATACGACTCCCCCTCGCGCCTTGAGTCGATGCTTTTTTCAAATATGCTGTTCTCTCTCCAAAATTCCTCGACCTGCTTTTCGCGTTCGACGAAATTTAAGTTAGGGTCTACCTTTTGATACATAATATCGATCCTTTCCTTATCATAATAAAAAGAGCTTCCGCCCAAACAGGACGAAAGCTCGCTCTTTTCGCTTATAGACCACCCATTTGACATACCGGCATATGCCTTTCCTGATAACGGGGAAAAACCGCCGCCGCCTATATGCCCGCACCGGGTGTTCGGCGGCGAAGCTCGGAAGTGATCTTCGGCACAGGCTTACTTGCACCGCGCTTTCACCGTCCGCGGCTCGCTAAGGCTTTCATTCCCATGCTTACTCTCTTCGTCATCGCCTTTAATTATACAATAATATATAATATTGTAGCATATCCGTTTTTTATTGTCAAGGGCGTTTTGCTAATTTTTTATGAATTTTCCCCCGCGCGTTTTTTTCTGCGGTTCGTCAGCACCAGTAAAACTGCTCCCAGCATCATTACGACAGAACCTATTGCGATAATGCGGTATCTTCCGACCCCGCCCGCGCTCGGCAGCTCGACTGTCGTTGACGGGAAGTAGTTGATAAAGTCGGCAGATGTTCCGGGTTCGATTACACCGGAGAGGGTGTAGAGATATTTAGTCTCGCCTTCATCGTTTATCTCGGTTTTTGCTAACTCTTTACTGCCGTTCATTACCTTGTATTCGGGATTTTCTTCGGTTGTTACTTCGCTCACCTTGTATCCGGTAAATGAAGCACCTTCCGGTGGTTCTATGTTGTTAAAGACTATGGTTTGACCCTGCTTTAAATATACATCAGTGCGTATTGTTACTATATTTCCCCCAGAACCTGAATTTTGACCGTTATATCCCAAATGGTTAGTGCTATAGTAGTCAGCATCAACGGTTACACCAACTTTATCATCGGCTTTTGTGTAAAGCGTTACATTTTTAAAAAAGCTTTCTTTCGCCGCTTTACTTTTATTAATTTCGTCATAAATATCAGTAAAAGTTGTGTCAAATTCACAAGTTACTTCAACTTTAAAACACCAAGTTATATCTAACTTGTCCGCTTCTTCCGTATTCTCCACCGTCTTACTAATTGACAGCGATTCATCGCCGTAGGTCAGCAGGATAACGCCGAGACGGTTGTCGATGTAGTCATCGCCCTCCTCATAGTCGCCCTTTTTGCCAACAGGCGCGGTCGTTTCTTTTTGCGTTCCGAGATAGAATGTAACGGTGCTCTTATCGGTATCTTCTTCTGCGACTGCCGGCGCGGCGAAGTCCATTATGTTATCATCGGTTATCTCGTTGCCGGTCGAACCTGCTCTTGTGTCGTTTATGCCGGTTATTACGTTCTTTTCAAAATAGTCTGTCTTGAACGCTGTCGGCGAGGTGTCGGCGGAGATCTTGGTGAAGTTCGATGAACCTGTACTTGTTACCGGTTTAGAATCTTTAGTGTATTCTATTACATATGTGCCTATGGGGAGGTCGTAGGTGGGGTCTCCTGTTGAATTTCCGTCAGAATCTTTGACTTGTACGCCTTTATTAAAGTGATTATATTCCCCGGCATCATTAGTCGTTCCGGTTGATGTATAGCTTGCAAGATACGCGAATACGCTGTAGTATCTGTTATCGGAACGTGAACCTGCTGCGGGGATAGTGCTTTCGTCAAGCTTGAATTTGAGCGTGTATTTTTCTCCGGAAACGTCTGCGTCTTTTTTCTCTAATACTGTTGTATCAGTGAAATAGCGCGTTGCTTCAAGCTCGAATCCCTTAGCTTTATACTCTGTCTCAAATCCTGCCAGATCCGAACCTTTTACCCTTAGCTCGAGCGCAAGTCCGCCGCTGATTATGTCTTTAGTGTAGGTCGAACCGGCGCTGAGGGAGTTGTCCAATTCGTTCGGCTTTATCTCTGTTCCGTCACTTGTACCGTAGTTTACAGCGGTTTCAAGCTGTTCATTGCCTACTACAGGTTTGTATTCGTTTTTATTGTATTCGGCATAAGTGTTGGGATATTGTGCTTTATTATCAGTATCTACAGTGGCTTGCAGGTTGTATTTGTAATCGCCATCGGTGATGAAAGCTTTGTCGCTGGTTTCACTCTCTGTCAGATAATCGTAACGGTTGGATTTGGCGAGTTTTTTATAGCGTACTTCAGAGCCAATATCATCGTATTTTTCTGTATTGTTTACAAACTCATCATCTACAAAGTAGAATTTGTGACCCGAATTATAAAGACCGGCGATCTCCGTATCTTTAAACGGTATAAACTTGACCGTCAGCGAGTAGGTCAGATTTTCGGTAGTTTGTATTACAAGCTCAGATGTGTTGTCTTTGACATAACCGGGAGAATGAATGCGCTCCCACGAGTATTCGAGTATGCCGACAACGTCTTTTTGGTTAGTGTCATCTCCGGCGTTGTTTTGGGTGTTAATGCCCGGCAAGCCCCAATCATCGTCTGTACCCGTGCTTGGCAGATAGATGTAGGGTATCGCAAAGGAATTGTGAGTTTCCGTAGTGCCGGCAGAAGCAACATTTCCGTCCTTGTCCACCAAAAAGCCGAGCCATTCATTCAGGAGAGCTTTCAATGTTTTACCCTCTGTGCTGCCCTTATAAACGCACTTAGCGTATCTTGCCAGATATTCCAGATAATAGGACGGAGTTACATTATCCTCGAGGTCTTTCAAAAGCTGCGTCGGCGCAAGTCCCTCGCCCAGATACGACACGCCTTTCAGCGGGGTCGTCTTTAGCTTCAGCAAACGTACATTAACTGTCGTCCTCGGGAAACCTTTTGACGGATGCTCATATCGCTTTGTGCCGTCATGTGAATCGTTTGCAACTACCGTATCTGTGGGAGAAACCAGTTGTCCGTATTTATCTAAAACAGGGTCGCCCTTTTGGTACACATCACGCGCACGGTCTATGCCGGACGAGGCTTGTAATACTGCGGTGTAACCGGTTTTGTCCGCAAGTGCCTCATATTCAGCCGGGGTCTTTATATCGGACTCATTAGTTTTATTAACATAAAGCACATCTTCGGGGTTGTAGACGTAGTTCATGTTCTCCGCGTTGCCGTTTGTGAGGATAGAGTTTCCGCCGATGAAGTCGTTTTTCGCCCTGACCGTTATCACCGACTGCCAGATGTCAAGCTTGTCCGGCTCATCGTCTACGTCGCTATCAACCGGCTTGGTGTAGCCCGGTATTACTTGGTCTACCCATGCGAGATAGTACATACCATTATCGCTGTCGTAATACAGCCGCGCTTTGCCGTTGACCGTGCCGTTTTTGGTCGCCTTGGGGGTGTATTCGTAGTAGGTTTCGCCGGCAGTATCGGTTTTCTCGAAGCTACCATCAATTTCTTCCGGTTCTTCCGGTTCGCCCGTGCCGTCAACTCTGTTCTGCGCGTCTTTCAGACTTTCTACCTTTATTTCCGGCGTTGTACCGTCAGCGGCAGTGCCAAGATGCCATACCTGCGGGTCACTTCCGCTGTAGTCCACAAGGTCGAATCGCGGGTCGATGTAATCTTTTACTGTGTAGTCGGAGAGGGGACGCTTTATATCATTGAGTATCGTTGTGAACGCAGTGCTAAGCTCCGCTTCGTCCTTTGCCGTGTAAACAAAATGCTGATATGTCGGATCTTTTTTAAGATCATCTAAACTGCCGGTATCTTTTGTCAAATCTGCGTTGACCTTGTTATTTTTGTCGCCGGCAAGTGTGGCTAAGAATTTCGCGGCGGAGGAAAATTCCGTTTTGTTTGCCGTCTCGGAAACCGAACCGGTCGAAAGCATTACACAATATATAGTGTAGTCCTCGTCCTTTAATACGTCCGCCCATTCTTTGGCAAGGTTTTCAGGGGCAATACTTGTATTAGTAGGATCCGGCTGAGCTTTGCCATCTGTAATATGTCCTTTAACTTTTTTGTAATCACTATTTGATTCATTACCATTTGCTGAGTTTATAGTGTCGCGTCCATCGGTAAATATTATAAGGTATTTATCATTTGTTGAACCTTCGGTTTTTAGTTTTTCATTGAGCGTGTCATAATACGTTTTTAAGCCTGCCCATGTATTCGTACCGCCCGTTAAGAAATAGTTATAGGCTGTTAAGTCACCATCTCCGCCAAGTGTGAATTTATCGGTGGTTTTGTCTTTTTCACCATCGGCTTTAAATCTCGCTTTTGTAAGATCTTTACCGTTTATTTTTTTATCATCAATTGTAGAGTTTCCTTTAATATCATCAGCGCTTACCCAGTCGAGAATTACTTGCTTTTTTAACTCTTCTTCAAGATCAAAAGGTGAATCTCCCATTCTGTTCGCACTGAATCTTACCGCGCCTATTTGGCTTTTAGCCGATGAGCTTTGAAGATCACCGACAAAGCTGTTGAGAACATCATTAAGCGTGTCGGATTTTATCTTTGAATAATAGCTGTCATCCGACTCTAATGACCTGTAATAAACAAGTGAGCACTGAGTACGGCAATTTTTGTATGTTTCCAAATAGCTGTCATAGCTACTGAAATCAACAGCTTCTGAACCTGTAATTTTAGTGTTACTGCCGCTGTTGAAAAAGCAGCGGAGACAGTTTTGGCTGTCTACATAAAAGCGAATGCTTCGCGGATCACCGGTATAGTTGTAATATTTGCCGCTGCTTGTGCCATCAGAACTATAATTTACACTATTTACACTATTTCCGGCTAATATCATACCACCTGTTTTCGGATCTGCTATATCATAAGAACTCGGTACGGTCGCGATATCCGGTATTTTATTGTCTCCAATATCTGTTTCATATTTTTTTATTCCCTCAAACGCTTTTCCTGTAGCAACATCTTCATTTGTAATATTTGACCAAACCTGAGCGGAATTGACGTAATACCAACCTTTATTATCAGCAGTGTTGTTTCCTAATTCTTCATCTACACTTGCCATAACATTATTATCTTTATCCAAAGCATATTTAGGCGATTTATTTATTTTTGTTAATTGAACTTTTTGAGATTTTTGAATACTATAAAAAGATCGTACATTATCTTCTCCTAAAAAACCACTAAAAATATAAATATCATCTAAATAAACAGAACTGTGTTGAATACCACTGCCAAATACTATTTCATTCGATTCACTATCGCTGTCTAAAGTATTTGTAGATGTACTATTTTTTCTACTACCACCATTTAAATAAGAACTGATACTTGTAACTTTATTACCACCACTTGTTTTATGCTGAAATGTGAAAGTTATAACATCAGTACTTCCTGAACCATTAAGTTCTTTCGACAAGTTTGATATCTCTTTTTCAACGCTGTCTATTTTTTCATAAAATTTAAGTTTCATTTTACCAGAACTTTTAGCTAACTTCATTATATAAGCGTTTTGGTCGTCACCAATATGCAATATTTCTTGTTCTGCTGAACCTGATTTTGGAAAGCTACCCTGACTATTTATATTTATTGCAAAAGATATAGTAAATGCATTTATACTACCGGGAGTTTCTGTAGAAAAAGGTGGGAAATAATTTAATTTAAAAGGATCTGTATCCGGATATTTTAATGAATAATTATTAGGTTCTTCAACCAAACGTTTACCATTATTATCGGCATTCTGCGATAAAGAAGTTTCACCATCACCGTCTGTGTCAAGTAATATTAAACTTTCATCGGTATTAGTTGGATCAATTGCATTTGATAATAATGAATCAATATCATACCCTAAACCATCAAAAGCTTCTCGAGTTGCAAAAGGATAAAAACCAATCAGATTTTTACAGAGTTCATTACTCTTTAAACTTTGAATAGGGTCAGAGATTTCAGTCTGTACAGAGCTATCCCAAAAACCAAGCGGGACAAATTCGTCAACGCTGGGGCGGTTTTCGTAGACGTAATATTGATAGTCGCTGTAGCTTATGCGGTCGTTGTCGGTGTTAGCCGGGTTTAGGATTTTTTCGACAACATCTTCGGGGAGATAGCCGTCGACTTCTAATTCTTTTAATTGTTCGGGAGTGGTAACGGGAATGCTGTCTTCGTCGGTTATTCCCGCGGTTGAGAGAACGCTGCTGAGATCCAACGGTTTA
>CANQCJ010000068.1 GCA_947589205.1 uncultured Ruminococcus sp.
TTATTACTTATATTTTTGATAAAAAACAAACCCAAGACCAAAACGATCCGTATTGGGCTTGCGGATATATGACGAGAAACGGCACGGGCAGCGGATATGATTTTGAATCGGTGTCGGTCGACTGCCGCTTCAGCGCAAGAAACGGCGGCTGGCAGGATAATCTTGACATAGATCACGAATATCTTGTTAAATTCATAAAGGAGGGCAAGGATAAGCTTTCTGTAGAGGAATACAAACGGCTTTGCGATAAAGGGTATATTTTTGACGACAAGCTTCAGGTACTCACGGCTAAGGCGGACGCTGAAAAAAGCATATACGGTTCGCTCATGAGGCTGTGCGAAGAAAAAATACCGATTTCGGAGGAAATGAAAAAATTTTCAAAGGAGCTTGACGAAAGCTATTTTCAAGCAATAAAGGATCACTATCCCAAGCATATGGCAAAAACGGTCAGAGCGTATATGTGTACCGACCGCATCGCAAGCGGCGTGATGATCCCGCGCGTGACAGAAAAGCTGCTCGAAGCAAACGTCTTAAAGCCGCTGACGGATATACAAAAAAGAGCTGTTTTTTCTATTCTGTTTTATAGCTGACAATTTTTTATAATTATCTCCCTCGGCAGGCGTTTCTTTTTTAGGGAACGCCTGCTTGTCTTTCAGAAAGAATGTTGACAATTAAAAAAATGTCTGATATAATATCTATATAAAAAGAGCGGGGCGAAATATTTTAGATGCCGATAAAAAATCGCTGCTGAAAAAGAAATCGGAAGAAAACAAACGGAAGATGACAAATACCGAAATTGAAAAGCTGCGAAAAGAAATTACAGACGGCATAGATGATTTTGATACGAAATACAGATTTGCGGACAAAGCGGAAAGTGAACGGATAGAAAAATTTATCGACAGTTTGGAATTTTCCTCTCTCGGAAAAATAAAACCGACAGAGTGCGGTATTTCGGAGCATAAAAATATGTACCTTTGCTTTTTGTTCGGCACGGAAGAGCTGCTGAGAATATATATTTACGGCGGGCACGATACATTTTTGACCGATCCGGAAAATCGGGGATTTTTCAGCAGCTCTCTTTTGCTTATAGACGAGGAGCTTTCAGGGTTTATTTATATTGATGATAACGGAGCATTTAATGAAGGGACAATAAAAATATGAAGATCAGGTCAATGAATATCTCGGACTATGAACAGGTATATCAATTATGGCTGTCCTGTTCGGGAATGGGTCTAAACAATTTGGACGATTCAAAAGAGGGAATAGAAAGATTTTTAAAAAGAAATCCCGAAACCTGTTTTGTTGCGGAATCAGATCAAAAAATAATCGGCGTAATTATTGCCGGCAATGACGGAAGAAGAGGTTATATCTACCATACGGCAGCAGCTCCCGATCACAGAAATCAAGGAATAGCCGCAAAGCTTGTAAATGAAGCTGTGAAAGCGTTGAAAACGTTAGGTATCAACAAGGCAGCTTTGGTGGTGTTTGCTGAAAATTCAGACGGGAATGCCTTTTGGGAGAAGATGGGCTTTACTTCAAGAGAAGATCTGGTGTATAGAAATAAGACTCTCACCGAGATGATCAGAATAGATACATAAATTTTGATCTGTTTTTGTATAAGGAAATTTATCATAAAATATCAGGAGGGTGAAAAAAATTTTTAAAACCTTATATGTATCCGACTTAGACGGAACGCTGCTGAGGAGCGATGAAGCCTTGTCGGAATATACGATCGGCGTGATAAATTCCCTGACGGAAAAAGGAATGATATTTTCCTATGCTACGGCAAGGTCTTTTGTCACCGCGAAAAAAGTCACCAAGGGTCTTAACGCAAAGATACCCTTGATAATTTACAACGGCGCGTTTGTTGCAGACAACGCTTCCGGGGAGCGGTTGATTGAAAATTATTTTGACGATACGGTCTATGAGCTGCTCGATGTACTTTTTGAAAATGAAATTTATCCTATCGTTTATTCATACATTGACGGCAGGGAAAAATTTTCTTTTGTTCCGCAATTGTGTACCTGCGGAATGAAGGCTTTTCTTGAAAGCCGCAGGGGCGATGTCCGCACCAACGCCGTGAACGTTCTCACAGACTTGAAAGCGGGGGATATTTTTTACATCACCTGCATTGACGAACCTGAAAAGCTTCGACCGATGTATGAAAAATATAAAGATCTGTTTCACTGCGTCTATGATAAGGATATTTATTCAAAAAAGCAATGGCTTGAGTTCATGCCGAAAAATGTCTCAAAGGCTAATGCTGTAAAGCAATTGCAGGAATTGATGAGCTGCGAAAAAGCGGTCGTTTTCGGGGACGGGAAAAATGATATTGATATGTTCAAATCGGCTGACGAAGCGTATGCGGTCGAAAACGCCGACGATGAATTGAAAAAATATGCTTCGGCGGTGATATTGTCTAACGATGATGACGGGGTGGCGAAGTGGCTGGAGGAAAACCTCTTTGCACAATAAAATAAATTGACATTTTATATTTTTCATGATATAATTTTACTAAGAACGAAAAAATATTTTCACTGTTTGGAGGTGCTTTTTTTGGTTTGTCCGAGATGTCAGAGTGAAAATTGTCAGATAATAAACGTTGTCACAGAAACCGGAAAGGATTTTTACGCGAGCAAGGGGATACTTGGCGCGATATGCTTCGGTCCTATCGGTATACTTTGCGGGGCTTGCGGAAAAGGAAGAAAGGTGCGCAACAAGCAGTACTGGGTCTGCAACCGCTGCGGAAAGAAATGGAAGCTATGACCGAAAGATGGATAAAGCTTATGCAATTGGGAGAATACCTCGGCTGCCACCAGCTTCCACAAAGAAGCTTCTTTCTCTTCGGGTATCAGTTCCCGCTCTGCGCAAGGTGCACCGGTATGCTTGTCGGGGAAATTTTTGCATATGCTTTGCTTATACTAAAAAAAGCTTTTTCACCGATATTCAGCCTTTTTCTTTTGGGAATAATGGGTCTTGACTGGTTTATACAATTTGTTAAAATTGCCCCGTCGACAAATTTTCGGCGTTTTGTGACCGGTATCTGCGGCGGCTTAGGCTCGGTTTTTCTTTGTTTTCATTTTGCTTTGAATACGGTGAAGGCGCTAAGGGCTTGCATTAAAAAGAATTAAATTTAAAAGCGGTCGGAGGATGACCGCTTTTTTGTTTACCCGCTGTAATATACGTATCCATATTATTTGCATCAGGTGTTAGAAATTCTGCTATATCTATTTTATTATTCGCACAATAAAATTTTTTATAAATTCAGCTTTTCTTGTATCCGAAGGAATGGCATACTGCGTCCAGTCGCCGCTTTGCTCGTTCGGTGAAACGTTATTATGCCTGTGACCGCGCTCGATGACCGCTTTGAAGTCGATGAAAAAATATTTATCTATCATTTATTTCTTCGTCAGCCCCTTAACGATACCCATCAGATTTTCAAGCTGTCCATCGTCAAGCTTTTTCAAATATCCGATCAGCTCGTCAATTTTTTGAGGATCTCTGCTCTCAAACTCAAAAAACTCCTGCTGCGTTATACCGAGGTACTCGCAAATGAAAAAGAATGCGGCCATTGACGGCAGATTCTTCTTGTTTTCTATATTGTTGATATAACCGGCGCTCTGCCCTATCGAAAGACTCATGTCGCGAGCCGATACGCCCTTTGCCATGCGTAATTGAGCTAAACGCTCTGAAAATTTCTCTTCCATTGTCATAATTATCACCGCCCATATATAATTGTACACTATATGCAGCCAAATTTTGTTCGGTTCAACTCACAATTACGCTTGACATATCCTGTATAACATGATATAATAGTATTATACATCTATTTCTACCGATTATGCGAGGTATATCATATCTATAAAAGTATAATAGCTATTTCTTGAGCTTATTTTACTAAAATACAATATAAAAATAGATTCCATTGAAATATTATGCAGGAATATGATATAATTAAACAAAGCTTAAAAACTCACACGAAAAGGAGAATAATAATGCCTTCTAATATCAAAAAGCGCATAACTGCCGCTTTGACAGCGTTCATCTGCTTTTTCTCTATGCTTTCTTACAATTACCCAGATAAACCGACTGCGGCAGCCGAAGATAATACCGTTCCCGTTGCTGCTTATGAAACCGATAAAAGCTATGACTATTCAAACGCCGAATCGGTCGACAAGATGTCATTTGGCAAGAAAGCCTTGGGTACTGTAACAGTCAGCGGCAATATCAATGCCACAGACACATACAAGGACAAAAATGATAAAGTATACACCGCCTATGGAGCAAGCTCGGGACAGCTTTCGTTTTCATACAATTATGACGGCTCTCTGCTCGATGAGAACGGAGATCACTACCTTGTTGATGATACGAGTAAAAAATTTGCCGATAAAAAGCTGCACGCCAAGATCAAGAAAGGTATCCTCACCATACAAAAATCAAAAAACGGCGTTGAGTGGGAGGATGCCGTAAATCCGATAGTGAATTTCTTTGAGGACAATAAGAACGGAGCGGAAAATTTTTATACAACAAACGGCAAGGACCTTGCAAAAGGTATGTTTTACCGTATCACCGTTGCGTATGAGACAAAACAAAATGTCGATAAAAAAATCGACCCTAAGACTTACCATACAGAGGTTTACGAATTCTTTGCCTGCACAAACAGCGGAGAGATCTCTCTGCATGATCTTAATGCTGATGTGTCATCTATCGAGAGCGAGGATTATTCTGTCGATGTACTCAGCAAAGGCGAAACGCTCCTTGACGGTTCAACAACTACGAGCGGCTTCTCTATCGACACCCTCGGTGCTGCTTATTCTATAACCGTAAACGGAGAAAAGGCGGCAAACGGCGATGAATTTACAGAGGACGGCAAATATACCGTCAAGGCAAAAACAAAGCTGGGTAAAGAAACCGCTAAGACTGTTTATGTTTTCAAAGGCGGAGAGGATAAGGGCAAATCGACCTATTTCAATGATTTCCTTGTTACCGAAAAGCGTATTTACAGATCCGGCTATAAAGTCCCCGTTTATGCCCGCGATTCTGTTATACAGATAAAAGAGGCAGACGATAACATTCCCGCTCTTACCGGAGCTATAACAAACAATGATACCGAAGATGTTATTACCCTTGACGGAGACGACAGAGAAGCAAAAGCGTACACTCTTGCACCGGGTACATATACTGCCGAATTATTCAGCGGAAAAACCTTATCCGGCTCGGTATATCGCTATACCTTCAATTTTGTGGTTCTCGATGAGGAAGCTAAACCTTATGTAAATAAGCATAATCTTGATACCAGAGAGCAATTGTGCGATTTCAAAACAGAGCATTTCGAGGTCGCATACGAAACAACGAGAGGCGGAAGCATTTATGTGTGCTTTGACAGCTATGATGAAGCCTTCAAGTATGCCTACCAGATTGAAAAGCGGTATCTTGAATACAAGGACGACGGTATATATTACTGGCAGGATAAAGGCAATAATAATCAAAAGGTAATGTACCCTTCCGATACCAAAGAAGAAAAGCTCGCGCTCACAGCGGCGCTTAACGAAAATGCACGGAAAAATATCGAGACAGCATATTTTGATCCTTCCTCCGAATACTCTTATCAGACCTTCGATGAAAACAAGCCGTTCTCGGAAGCGCTCGAGGACAGGTCTATTGCAGACAGCGCAAGAGTATTCCCTGACGAGGAAGAAAAGCAGGCGCTGTTAAGCAGAGATACGCCAATTATAAATGGATATAAATATGAGCAGATAGGAGATTATGATGTAAAAACAGTCAGAGCAAAATGTTCTGCCGACAGTAAGGAATATGATATTTACCCCATTAAAGAGGCTGACAAGCAGCTTGGCGTTTCATCAGTATACACTATCACCGAAACCGATAAATACAATGATAAGAATATATACAATGTAATATACTTAGCCGAAAATACGACTAAAGCTTCGCTTAACGTTGATTCCTCCGGAAAGCGGACAAGGGTCGAGATCTCGGATAATTCTCACGATGATATAAAAGCCGACGGGGTCAGATTTGATGAAATAAAGAACGAGCTTGACAACATGGCGATAGTAAAGATAGAGTCCGAAGCTTACGGAAAGCTGAATGTGCTAACCTGCCCTGTCGGCAAGCTCAAGGGACTGACTTTATACAAAGCGGGAGAATACAAAGTGACCTTTGTTGACAGAGTCGGCAACAGCTTTGAGTTTAATATAACAATAAGCGGAAATAAAGTATATGATGATATAAAAAATGAAGACTCCAAAACCTACTCCGAGATCTACAATGAGCTTCATGTAAACCATAAAATCAAGGAGGACTGATGATGAAAAATACTATCAGAAGCGCTGCCAAAAGGGCAATATCATTAGTCACCTGTCTTGCGATGTCATTATCTATATTATCAGGCTGTGCTAAAAAAGAAAACAAGAACACCGATAATACTTCAAGGATCAAAGTGACGACCGTTAAGCCGAGCGATCCTCCGGAAAATGCCGATGATGTAAACAGCGAAGAAATAGACGATATTTACTCGCTGGTATGCAGCTCTGTAGCATATAAGCTCTCGGAAGCAGGATTTGAGACAAATACAGGTATAGCTTATACCACAGAGAATGACAACTATGAAGCCTTGGGTGTTTATTATTATGACGACGATTTTAATATACTCAATGATGATTCATTGAAGTCGGTCGGGTTTGTAGAGATAGTTGACGATACCGTGCCGTTTTATCAAGCTGATGACGAAGAAGGTCTGATAGTTGTTGACAGCATAGATGAAACGGAAGATGACACCGAGCTGATATGCACATATAATTATGACAACATAGGTTCATCTCATTTTGTATACAAAGACAAGTACGTTACCTACTATCAGCAATCCTCCATGCGTGTCGTTTACTCCGAACAGGAAAACGATCCCGATAATTATAACCTCGAGCTTGGCAGCTTGTATGATTATGACAATAACCGGTATCTTTATGATGAGGATATATTCTCCGGAGAATATCATACCCATACCTCCGCAGGATTATTTACCGAAGAAGACTATGACGAGCTTGAAAAGTCGCTTAAAGCTATATCCGAGGAGCAGGAGAAGAACGGTTATACCGTTGAAGAATACAACATAGTCTACATATCTCCCGAAAGCATACAAGCCTATATTGACAGCGAAGAAGAGGACACCTTCTTCGGATACAGCGTCAGCGACCTTACCGCCGCGTTCGGCTTAGGCACTGCGCTTGAATACACCGAGGACGGATTAGTTGAAGCTGATTACCGGCAGAACTCTTTGGGAGAGTATGATTGGAAAACGTTTTTGGGGAAGGTAGCGGTTGGATGCGGGGTCATATTGGTCGGAGCTGTTCTGACTCCTATAACCGGCGGAGCGTCCTTTGGAGTCGCTTTAGTAACCATTTCAAAAGTCAGCGTAGGATTTTCACTTTCCGGCGGTCTTGGAACATTAGCAATAGAAACTGCAAAAAACATTATGGACGGCATGACAATAGTTGATGCTCTCAAAGGTGCAAGCGGTAAAGGTCTTGAGAATTTTGCCAATGGATTTATAATTACAGCTGCTGTGGCAGGTCTTGGTTCGGTTGCATCATCATTTATAAACCCGGTCGTATCAAAAGTTGATGATGCTGAAATACTTGCTGATAAAACAGTTAAAACGCTTAGAAATGAGGCTGTTGATGAAGCATGGAAAATCGAAAGGAAAGCCGTTATGACCGGAACATCAAGATACAATTGGACTTTAAAGCAGAAGCTTGAAATTATTAAAAACGGAAAATTAGCGGGATACGAAGGACATCATATCAAAACCGTGAAAGAATTGGAAGGGACTGCTCAAGAATTTTTGATAGGTGATCCAAATAATATTGTTTTTGTTAATAGAGATCAGCATTTGTTATTACATGGCAATAATACGAAGAATCCTACAAATATTAAAACTCTTTTGAAGCTTGTTCCTTGGGCTGATAAAAGGTTGTCTTATTTAGCAAGTGCTGCTGTATAATAAAAAAGCTGCAATATCCATATCGGATAGAGCAGCTTTTTATTGTTATAAAACAGAATACTTTAAATTAATTCCGCAGCATTATATTTTTCTGATCAAAATCTCAAATTTTTTTATAAATCATTTTTCCGTCTTTTATTAAGGAATTTGTTATCACCAAATTGTGCGCACCCATTCTTGAATGCCAATGTTTATACTTGAAAAAAGTTTCCCAATCTATTTCTAAAATAAACTCTGTCTGATAATTTTCATTAAGCTTAATTACTACTACATACTCAAACAGCGGTTTAAGGTCGCTCATGTTTGCATCTTTATCTATCCCTTAAAAAACGCCGGTTGTATTTGTAGTGGTACATTTAATCAAGTACATTTCTCCATTGACACTGATAGCATCTATGTTCTTTGTAGACGGTGGTGCAAATTGTAATTTTGGCAAACCTTTTGTTTTGGTGTAATGATCAACTACTATGTATTCGCCAATATCACCGGTAACATTCTTAGAACATATCAGATTTTCCTTACGCATTTGAGATAACAATTCTCCATAAATATGGATCAACTCTATGCCGGTATATTTTGAAAAATCCATTGCATAAACTTCTTTTAATTTATTACAAAATACACAAATAATGTCGCTGATATTTTGTGATAGACGGGACAAACAGTGTTATTTAGGTTTATTTCCACTCGCTCCTTGAACTGTGATCTTAACCGGTTCAAGTTAAGTTTTATCGCTTGTGGTATCTCAATTATCTCAGTTGTCTGTCAGATTTGGAGTATCTGATTTTTTGTTGCCGGTGTGTTGCCAAAGGATATATTAAGTATAGCACATAATCAGAAATATGTCAAGTTATAGATCATCTATTCTGTCTATATAAACAGAAGGATACTTATTTAATAATGCCTTTATCTTGTTTTTCTGTTTTTTAATCATAGATCGTACATTGCTCTTTTTACTACTCATTCCAATTATCTTAGCTATTTCTTTTGCTAAAAAACGATCGTTAAATCCCAATTCGTAAATAAAAATAGCTGTTCTATCAGATAGCCCATATTTTAAGCATTGCATTATTTGCTTTAAGTTTTCAACTACGTTTGCAGAGCCCTTCCTTTCTTTTAAATTGATTATTTCGCAGATCGTATTAATTATAATGGAAGAAGTATAACCAAAATCGCCATTACATACGGCGGTAATGTCATCAATAGATACGGATTTTAGTTTTGTTCCCCAATGTACTTGAAAGCCACTATTGGATGAATGTTGTAGTATTGAATAATATGATTCCCCTCTCATCCATAACCTAGCGATTTGTAAAATACTGTCCAGCTTTTCAAATCTGCGCATCTTAGCTGATGAAGAGTATTTTTGAATCATTTGGAGAGAAAAAATCAGCAATTCGTCTTTTCCAATTTCATTGAGTTCTAAAGTATTTATTTCGGCTTTCATATTTGTGTATACTTTGCTTGAGATTAAAGTACGAGAAAAAATAATCCTTTCATGCGAATCGGGAAAACTGTTAATAATATGATTACATATGAGTTTAAATATATCTCTCAATTTCTCTTTTTCTACATCATTAGCTAACGAATACGCAAGAGTATGTTTCAGTACAGTATCTGTAAAATTCTCTGAGAAACCCAGATCAACAAGAGCTAATGAAATAAAGCTCTCAATTTTACCTAAAACATTTATTACATGATTGATCCAATGTTTAAAAGCTTCTTGGTTTTCTGATGATTTTTCAATACTTTCGATGATATTATTATATTTTTTTCTATCATTATAATATATAGTTATTAGATTATAAAAGTCATATGTTCTTTTATTAAACTCTTTTGTTTCTATAATCCCCAAAATTGAACTTCCACATTTTTCCGAGTTGAGAGGTTCTAACAAATAAATATACTTACGCCATTTCCAAGCATTATTTCTATTATTAAATACAAATGGATCAGAAATAATAATTGTTCCCTCGGTAAACATACCTGATCGTGCAGTTCTTCCTATCAAGTTTTGAAAGTCCCGTACTTTAATTATCTCATTGGCTTGATAAATGCTTGATACAATTAGATATTTTATAGGGAGATTAACTCCTTGTGCAAGAGTAGATGTACATATAACATTTGTAATCAGACCTTTTCTCAAGGCATATTCAATTGAGCTTTTTACCCCTTCT
>CANQCJ010000069.1 GCA_947589205.1 uncultured Ruminococcus sp.
CCCGACAATTTTAAAGGCGCGTATTTTGAGACGTTTGAGCTTATGGGCATGACCCTCTCGCGGAAATTTTTGCAGGGTCTGCCGAGCGAGGATATATTCGAGACGTTAAAGCGTATGACCTGTCCGACGCTGATAGCTCACGGCGAGGAGGACGGACTTGTCGACATATCCTATTCCGAACGCGCATTAAAAAGCTTGAAAAACGCCGAGCTTGTCAGGTATGAAAACGAGGGTCACGGCTTTTCGCAGGAGCCGCGCGCCGACTGGTTAAAACGCGCTTTGGAATTTTTCAGATCGTTATGAAAACAAAACGCATACTGTTTATTTTAGCCGCCGCGGTATTTCTTATAAGCGGCATAATAAGCGTTTATCTGCTGTTTTTAAGACCAAAGCCGGAAAAGGTGCGCATAACGAGCGACGGCGAGACATTGTATGTTCTCGAGCCTGCGCGGGAAGAGGACAGGCTCATAACCGTAGAATACGAGGGCAGAGAAAACGTCATAGAGATAAAGGACGGCAGGGTACATATGTTAAAAGCCGACTGTCCGGATCATATCTGCATAGAGACCGGCTGGCTGGACAACGGACTTCCGATAATTTGTCTGCCTAACAGACTGGTGATAGAATATGAGGACGGCAGGACCGATGCGGCAGCGGGGTGAAAAGTAAAAAAATGAACGCAAAAAAGCTTGCGCGTCTTGGTCTGCTGACCGCGCTTGCGCTTATAATTTATATAGTAGAGCTTAGACTTCCGGATATTGCGCCGATACCGGGAATGAAGCTGGGTCTTGCCAATATAGTGACCGTCTGCGCGCTTTTTACCTTCAGCCCGAAGGAGACCGCGCTGATACTTTATGCAAGGATAATTCTCGGTTCTATATTTGCTTCAAACCCGAGCGCGATACTTTACAGCATAAGCGGCGGCACGCTCTGCCTTGTCGGAATGGCGCTGTTAAGGAAGCATTTCAGTAAAAAAAGCATCTGGCTTTGCAGCGTTTACGGCGCAGCGCTCCATAATATCGGTCAAACGGCAGCCGCCGTTTTCATAATGCGCACCACCGCCGTGCTTGCATATCTGCCGATACTGATATTTTTTGCCTGCATATCCGGCGCGCTGACAGGGCTTACGGCGCAGTTTATAATACTAAGGACAAACAAAAAGTATTAAAAATACGCTCCGAGGCGGGAAAAATACGGCTGAGGAGTTGTTTTTTTGGAAAAGCTAAAAAAATTCGTTTCAGATTATTGACTAATCGGGTGAAAAATGTTATAATAATTTATATACGGGCGTTTACAGCTTTGCCCATGAGAGGTGAAAGGATTTGAAGGTAGTATTGTTGAGCCATACTCCCGAGCCGGAAAAATATGTAGCGACCGCCGCGAAGCTTTGTTATGCAAACTGCGGAGTGGACGAGCTGCTTGACGGACTTGATGAGGAGAAAACGGCTGCGTTTATAGATAAGCTCATTTCAATAGGACACGAGTCGCCGATAGAGCACGTAAGCTTTACGTTCGCGATAGAGGGTATTTCCCGCGCCTGCTCTCATCAGCTCGTGCGGCACAGGATAGCCTCCTATTCGCAGCAAAGCCAGAGATACGTAAGCATGGACGGCTTTGAATATGTAACGCCGCCGGAGATAGCGGACGATGAAGAGATAAGAAAGCTCTATGACGAGCAGATGGAACGGGCGGCGGACGCCTACAGAACGCTTGCCGGCGCGCTTGAAAGGAAGCATTACGAAAAGCTGTTAGCGGAGGGCACAGACGAAAAGACCGCTAAGAAAAACGCGCAGAAAAAAGCCATAGAGGACGCGCGGTTCGTGCTGCCCAACGCCTGTACTACCAAAATAATACTGACAATGAACGCAAGAAGTCTGATGAACTTTTTCAGACTGCGCTGCTGTAACCGCGCCCAATGGGAGATAAGAGCGGTCGCGCAGGAGATGTTAAAGCTTGCGATAAAGGCTGCACCGAAGCTTTTTGCCAATGCAGGACCCTCCTGTGTTTGGGGAGCCTGCGGCGAGGGAGCTATGAGCTGCGGAAAAGCGGCTGAAATGAGAGCTTATTTTGAGGAGCTGAAAAAATGAACGGACGGCTTATCGTCATAGAGGGTCTTGACGGAAGCGGCAAAAGCACCCAGTTTGAACTGCTTCAAAAGCGGCTGACGGGGGAGGGGAGAGCTTTAAAAGCGATAAGCTTTCCCGATTATAACGAACCGTCCTCAACGCTTGTAAAGATGTATCTTGCCGGAGAATTTTCAAAGGATCCGAACAAAGTAAACGCTTACGCGGCTTCTTCTTTTTATGCAGCCGACAGATACGCAAGCTATATAAAGCATTGGAAGGACGACTATCTGTCGGGAACGGATATACTTGCCGCAAGATATACTACCAGCAACTGTATATATCAGATGACAAAGCTTAAGGTGGAAGAACGCGGCGAATATATCGCATGGCTTGAGGACTTTGAATATACCCGTCTGGGTCTGCCGAGACCCGACCTTGTTATCCTTCTCGATATGCCGGCGGATATTTCGATGAAGCTGCTGTCAAAGCGTTATAACGGCGATGAAAATAAAAAGGATATACACGAAGCCGATAAGCGTTTTCTTGAAAAATGCAGAGCTTCCGCGCTTTATGCAGCGTCTGCCTGCGGCTGGAAAATAGTAAAATGCTCTCAAAACGGCCGGCCGCGTTCTATCGGTGAAGTAAACGACGAGCTTTATGAAATAATACGGAGCAGTTTATAATGTTTGATTTCAGAAAAATTGACATAAGCGACAAAGAAAGAGTAAGCAAAGCTCTCGCCGTTTCGGATTTCAGGGGCTGCGAATACAGCTTTGCCAACAACATGGCTTGGAACAGACTTTACGAATCGCAGATAAGCTTTTACGATGATTTTTATATTTCCTGTTCGCCGGACGGAAACGGCGGCGTTACCGTGACGTTCCCGGCGGGGGTGGACGTTTCAAGCAGTATCGGCAGAGAAAAATATATAGATCTGTTTAAAAAACTAAAAGAATTTTTTTCGCCGAAAACACTTTCCGTCTGCTCGATAACCAAAGAAAACCTCGTTTGGCTGACGGAATATTACAAAGACGCGGTAAAGGTCTCTTCAAGCCGCGATCTGTCCGATTATATATATTTGAGCGAGGATCTGAAAGAGCTTAAAGGCAAAAAATATCATGGAAAAAGAAACCATATAAAGCATTTTAAAGAGCGCGGCTATGAATTTCGCTTGATGACGCCCTATGATTTCGGCGCGTGCGCCGAGTTTGCCGCGTTAGCCTACAATCAGCCGGGGCACGGAGGGTATTCCGCCGCAGTTGAGCAGTATGCGATACACACGTTTTTTACCCACTTTGAAACGCTCGGACTTAAAGGCGCGGTGTTGAGCGCCGATGGAAAAATGTGCGGCTTTGCCATAGGCGAAAAGCTCAACAGCGACACGTTCGTAGAGCATATTGAGAAAGCAGACCCCGATATTCAGGGCGCGTATCCGATGCTTTGCAGCGAGTTTATAAAAGCCGCCGCGGGAGATCTGAAATATGTAAACCGCGAGGAGGATCTCGGGATAGAGGGACTCAGAAGATCAAAGCTGTCATATCATCCTGTTTTCATGCAGGAAAAATATACGATAACATTTTTGCGCTGAAAGCGGAAGGGAAGCATTAATAATGGTATATGTATTTTTAGCAAACGGTTTTGAGGAAATGGAGGCTATTGCGCCGATAGACATTTTAAGGCGCGCCGGAGTGGAAACGGTGACGGTCGGCGTGGGTTCTGACGAGATAACCGCGTCTCACGGCGTCAGGGTCAGGACGGATATAGCCTCGGACAAGATAAAGCTGACGAAGGAGCTTGAAATGATAGTTCTCCCGGGCGGTTCACTGGGTTCGGACAATCTGGAAAATTCGCCGGAGGTGCAGGCTGCGCTCGACTACTGTACCGAGAACAACATCTATGCGGCGGCTATCTGCGCCGCGCCGAAGATACTCGGTCATAAGGGTCTGCTCGAGGGAAGATACTGTACCTGTTTTCCGGGATATGAAAGCGAGCTTAAAGGCGCAAAGCCGAACGGAAAATCTGTCGTAGTGGACGGCAGCTTTATAACCGCCAAGGGCGCGGGAGTTTCCGTTGAATTCGGCTTAAAGCTGGCGGAGCTGCTTACCTCAAAGGAAAAAGCGGCGTCGCTCGCGGCGGCTATGCAGTGTGCAAAATGAGCGATAAAGCGGCGTTAAGAAAGCTTTTTAAAGAGCAGAGAAAAGCGTATGACCCGGCTTTAAGGGAGACAAATTCGCAAAGGATCGTTGACAGGCTTGTTGAAAGCGAAGAATATAAGATATGTGAAACGCTGCTTTGTTTTGTCTCTGCGAAGTATGAACCGAACACCTATCCGCTTTTGCGCCGCGCACTTATTGACGGCAAAACGCTTGCCGTTCCGCGCTGTGAGGAAAAGGGGATAATGGAATTTTTCGCAATAGCTTCTCTTGACGAGCTTGAAAAGGGCGCGTATGGGATCTGTGAGCCTAAGAAAGGCTGTCAGAAAGCCGACGGTTTTTCCGAAAGCTCGCTTTGCATCGTGCCGGCGTTTTCGTTTGACAAAAACGGTCATCGCTTAGGATACGGCGGAGGCTATTACGACAGATTTCTCAGCCGCTTTAACGGCATAGCCTGCGGGATATGCTTTGACGAATTTCTCTCGGATCTGCTGCCGACGGACAGATATGACCAAAAGGCGGATATGCTTATTACGCAGAGCAGGAGCTTTGTTTTCTGAAAAAGAAAGGAAATACATAATATGGAAAATAACGAAAACAAGAAAATGCCGGATATATCCTTTAAGGGAAGCTCAGAGCCGCGCATGGCGGAAATTCTCATGGATACCGACGACGCGAGCCGCGAGTTCAAAGCGCTTCAGGAGGAAAAAGATCCGGCAGATGAAAGGATAGCGCGGCATAAGATAATGCTTGAAAAGGCGGTAGACGATTTTTACCGTCAGGACGCGCCGCAGCCTGATGCCCCCGAACCGCTGAGTATGCCTAAGCCGGAGAAAAGGAAAAGTAAAAAGCGCAGAAGAAAAAAGAAGAAGCAAAGGCTATTTAACTTTTCTATCATCACCGGGCTTACTATAACTACGGTCATAGTTTCGATCTCTATCGTGCTGTCGCTCGGAGCGATAAATTACGGAATGGAGTATCTCGGCGTGAACAAATCCCCGAACGAGATAACCTTTAATATCCCCGAAGGATCGAATAACGACGATATTGCGGACATACTGATAAAGAACAAGATCATAAAGAGCAAGAACCTGTTCAAGATAGCGCTCAGGCTGACCCACACGAGCACTCTTTATCCCGGAGATATTTCTTTAAGTCCCGACACGAGTTATCCGGATATAATAAAAGCGCTCTCGATAATGCGCGAATCATATGAAACGGTCGAGATCGTCGTACCGGAAGGTTCAAATCTCTATCAGATCTCAAAATGGCTCGAAAAGAACGGCGTATGCTCTGCAAGCGATTTTCTTTTCCAGTTCAATGTCAGCGGCGATTTTGACATAGATTCCAAAATAGAGCATAACAAGGATGCATATTTTGCAATGGAGGGCTATTTCTTCCCCGATACCTATGAATTTTATGTGGGCGACACCGCGTATAATATATCAAAAACGGTAAGAGAGAATTTCTCCTCAAAGATAACCGACGATATGTTCAAAAGAATGGACGAGCTTGGAATGGATCTTAACGAAGTCATAACGCTTGCGTCCATCGTCCAGAACGAAGCGGGTTCGGTGGAGGATATGCCGAAGGTAGCGTCGGTTTTTATTAACCGTCTCAACGACCCCGATACCTTCCCGACCTTACAGTCGGACGCCACAAAGAATTACATCAAAAAGGTCATCAAAAAGGTAGAGGATACCGATATGATGGTAGAGCATTATTCCAACTGCTACGACACATACACCTGTCTCGGCTTGCCGGCGGGACCTATCTGCAATCCGGGACTTGACGCGATAAACGCGGTGCTCTATCCCGAGGAGACCGACTATTACTATTTCTGTAATAATCTTGAAACAGGAAAGAGCTATTTTGCCGAGACGTATAAGCAGCACCAGAAGAATCTCAAAAAGGCGGGTCTGAGCGAATAATATGACGGAAAATAAGTTTTCAGGACAGCTCGAGGTGCTTTCTCCCGCAGGAGACCCCGAACGGCTCGAAGCCGCGCTCGCGTTCGGCGCGGACGCGGTGTACCTCGGGGCAAAGCAGTTCGGAATGAGAGCGGCTGCGCCGAATTTTACGCAGGAGCAGCTTGTTGATGCCTGCCAAACGGCGCATGATCTAGGAAAAAAGGTTTATCTGACCTGCAACGTTCTGCCGAGAAACGATGAGCTCAAAAGCCTTGAGGCGTATGCCAAAAACGCCGCCGAAGCGGGCGTCGACGCGCTCATCGTTACGGATATCGGCGTACTTTCGATGATAAAAAAATTCCTGCCCGATATGGAGATACATATGTCAACGCAGACTGGTATCGTCAATTATGCGGCGGCGAGAGAATTTTACAATATGGGAGCAAAGCGCGCCGTGCTTGCAAGAGAGCTTTCTCTTGAAGAAATAGCCGAGATAAGACGGAAAGTACCGAAAGAAATGGAATTAGAGGTCTTTGTCCACGGAGCTATGTGCGTAAGCTTTTCGGGAAGATGCCTGCTTTCGCAGTACATGATAGACCGCGACGCCAACAGAGGCGAGTGCGCCCAGCCCTGCCGCTGGGGGTATCATCTTATGGAGGAAAAACGCCCCGGGGAATTTTATCCGATATATGAGGACGAGCGCGGAACGTATATTTTAAACGCAAAGGATCTGTGCATGATAGATCATATCGACAAGCTCGCGGCGGCGGGAGTGGACAGCCTGAAAATAGAGGGCAGAGCAAAATCCGCCTATTATGTTTCGGTAATAACCAACGCCTACAGACAGGCGGTCGATGAGTTTGTCAAGTCTCCGGAAAATTTCAGTCTGAGCGAACAGATACGCAGCGAGGTTTTCAAGGTAAGTCACCGTTCCTACTGCACGGGATTTTTCTTCGGTCACCCGAAGGACTGTCAGTATTACGAAAACAGCGGATATATACGCGACTGGGACGCGGCTGCTGTCGTTGTCGGCTATGATGAAGAAAAAGGTCTGCTCGAATGCGTTCAGCGCAATAAATTTTTAAAAGGCGAGACGGTAGAAATTCTCGAACCGGGCGGATATGTCGCCGAGATAAAAGCCGACGAGATCTTCGACGAATTTTTGCAGCCGATAGAAAGCACCAACCGCGCGGCAATGAAATTTTACATGAAAAGCCCGCGTGCGTTCAAGCCGCACAGCGTCGTAAGGATACAAAGAGGGCGGTAGGAATATGGAAAACGAAAAACCGAGACTTAACATTGTCCTCTGCGAACCACAGATACCGCAGAACACCGGTAACATATCCCGCACCTGCGCGGTGATAGGCGCGCCGCTTCACCTTATAAAGCCCTACGGCTTTGAAATTTCCGACCGCACGGTAAGGCGTGCGGGACTGGATTATTGGGATAAGCTGGATATATACGAGTACGAAAATACGGACAGCTTCTTTGAACAAAACAGCGGCGAATTTTTCTTTTTTACGACAAAGGGCAAGCTTACACACAGCGACGTGCGATATCCCGCCGATAAGGATGTCTTTTTGATTTTCGGGCGAGAGGACAAGGGCTTGCCTGAGGAGCTGCTGTATAAAAATTACGATAAATGCGTCCGCATACCGATGCGCGACACGCTGAGAAGTCTTAATCTGTCAAATTCCGCTGCTGTTGCCGCATATGAGGTTTTAAGACAGTGGGATTATCCGCAGCTCGGAAGAGAGGGCGCGCTGACAAAATATTGATATCAAGGAGATGAGAGAAAATGGCAAAAATTCTTATAATGACCGACTCGGCTTCCGATATTTCCGAAGAAACGGAAAAGGAGCTGAAAATAAAAATTATCCCGTTCAAGGTCGCTTTGGGAGAAAAAAGCTATGTGAGCCGCGTTGATTTTACAAATGAAGAGTTTTACAAAATGCTCGATGAATTTGACGGAATGCCGACACATTCGCAGATAACGTCGTTTGAATTTACCGAGCTGTTTGAACAGGCTTTCGCGGACGGCTACAGCGACGTTATATATGTAAGCATAAACAAAGAGGGCAGCGCTACCTACAGCAACGCCGTCATGGCTTCAAAGCAGTTTTTCGAGGAGCACCCGGAGCGCAGCGACAGCTTCAGGATATACACCGTTGACGGAATGACCTATACCGGCGGATACGGTTACGCCGTAACACAGGCGGCGGTAAAAGCCTCAAAAGGCGAGAGCGCGGCTTCGATAGTTGAATTTATCGAGGACTGGGTAAAAAACTGCACGATATTTTTCGCGCCCTATACTCTTAAATACGCAAGAAAGTCGGGAAGAATACCGCAGGCGGCGGCGTTTGCCGGAGAGCTTATGGGCTTGCGCCCGATAATGCGCATTCAGGACAACAAGATCGTCACCAACTCAAAGGTGCGCGGAGACAAAAACATTATCCCGGAGATAATAAAGCTCACCGCCGAGGAGATGATCCCCCACACTCCCTATTCGATAGTTTACGGAAACGACCGGACTGTCGCCGACGAGTTAGCGTCGCTGCTGACAAAAAAATTCGGCTATCCGCCGACAGAGTTTTATCAGATAGGCGCGGCTGTCGCGATAAACGCGGGACCTAAGGTCGTGGGAACTATATTCAAGCGCAAAAACAGATAAAAAATAAGGATCGGTATTTTGTTAAATGCCGATCCTTTTATTTTTATTGTTCGGTCGCAACTCCCGCCGCGTCAAAGCTGTATGTCTTTCCGTCAATGGTGTGAACAGAGCTTACATACGGTATGCCGAAGCGGTCGGTGTAATATCTCTGCGTGTTCCAAGTCGTCCAGCCCTCGTCCGCGTAGCCCTTGTCGCCGATAACGTAGTATGTTCCGTTGTGGATAAACGGACCGCGGAGCTGCGCGCCGTTTTCAAGATAATAGCGTCTTGAATCTATTTCCGTCCAGCCGCTGCCGAGTTTTCCGTCACTGCCGAAGTAATAGGTTATGCCGTCGATCTCGCGCCAGCCGACAGCCGCTTCGCCGCCCGAAAGGAAATAATAGGTAGCCTCCTCGGTGCTTACCCATTTGTTCCGCACCGCGCCGTCGCTGTCGATATAATAGAGCAGCTCGCCGTTCTTTTTCAAACCCTTTTCCAGCTCGCAGGTGGTATTTGAAAAGCAGTAGAGGCTGTCGTCGATGTAATTCCAACCCTTTATGGCGTAGCCGTTTTCGTCAAAGTAATACTTTTTGTCCTTAACGGTCCTGAAATCGTTCTTGACCCAATCGTCCCCGTCGGCATAGCGCAGACCCTCGTCGGTCTTGGTAAGTCCGTCGGGCAGAGAGCCGTCGGCGCCGAACTCGTATTCTTCCTCGTTTATTTCAAGCTTTCCCGAAGCGCAGACGCCGAACTTGCCGAAATAATAGCGTTTTCCGTCAATATCCTGCCAGCCGGTGACCTTGTTTCCGGTCTTTTTGCTGAAATACATCTTATATCCCGAAAATGTTATCCAGCCGGTTTTAAGCGTATGATCCTGAGTATCGAAATAATTTTGATAGAAAACCTTTTCGCCGATAGTATCATAAGCCTTTAAAAAATATGCTTCATAGGAATTTTCGTTTAGATAAGTCTTTTCAAAAGACTTTTTGCGCTCCTCTTCGCTTTCTTTGAGCTTTATGCTGTCATCGGTCTCGGCAGCCTTTATTTTGTCAAGAAGCTTTTTGTCGCTGCGGAACTGTTTTATATCGTCCTTGTAGCTCTTGTCATACGGCAGAGTTTTGGTAAGACCTCTTGCCGCCGCGTGGGTAGTCTGGTCGAAGAAATAAACATATCCGTTCCATTCGAGAAAGCCCTGCTGAACAAGTCCGTCCTCGCCGAAATAATAAAGATCGC
>CANQCJ010000070.1 GCA_947589205.1 uncultured Ruminococcus sp.
GTATCTCTTTTTGTCTCTTGTTAACTTTCTGTTAATTCTGATGTTTTTCTATTGACTTTTCATAGCCGGTCTCCTTTCTTTGTATAAACTGCACATTTATGATTATACACCATAATCCAAAATATTGCAAGTAGATGATTGATTTTTTTAAAAAAATATATTATAATATATAGTATATTTACTTTTGGGGAGATGTTTTTGCTTTTATATGGATATATTTATTATCTGCATTCTGCTTATTTTATCCGCGGTATGCTCCGCGACCGAGACGGCTTTTTCTTCCGCTAACAGGATAAGGCTGAAAAATACGGCGGCTTCCGGGAAGAAGAGCGCGCAGAAGGCTTTGAAGATAACCGAGGATTTCGACCGCGCGCTTACCGCTATTCTTATCGGCAACAACATTGTAAACATCTGTTCGTCGTCGCTCGTGACGGTAATTTTCACAGAAAAATTCGGCAGCTCAAGCGTTGCATACGCGACTATCGTTATGACCGTGCTGGTGCTTATTTTCGGCGAGATACTGCCTAAAAGCCTTGCCAAGGAAAACGCCGAGACGTTCTCTATGTTCATGGCAGCGCCCTTGTCGGCGGCGATATATATACTTACTCCGGCGATATGGTTTTTTTCAATGATAAAAAAGCTTGTCGTAAAGCTTGTCGGAAGCAAAAAGGCTCAGCCGAGCGTTACCGAGGAGGAGCTTAAATATATCATCGACGAGATCGAGATAGAGGGAGTCCTCGAACAGCAGGAATCGGAGCTTGTCCGCAGCGCGCTGGATTTTGACGAGACCACGATAAATGAAGTGCTTGTGCCGAGGGTCAGCATCGTCGGGGTGGAAAAGGGAGCGGACGCGGAAATGATACGAGAGGTTTTTTCCAAAAACTGCTTTTCGCGCATACCGGTCTACGAAAAAACTATGGACAGCATTATCGGTATAATCCACCAGGCGGATTTTTTCAAGCTTTATATCGACAAAAATGCCGATGAGGAAAATATTGCTAAGATAATGAAAACACCGGTATATATTCCCGAAAACAAGCGCATAAGCGAGGTGCTGAAGCTTATGCAGAAGAAAAAGGTGCATATGGCGGTCGTTGTCGACCAGTACGGCGGCACGGAGGGTATATGCACGTTAGAGGACATTATAGAAGAGCTTGTCGGGGATATTTATGACGAAAGCGATCAGGAGGACGATTCGTTTAAAAAGCTCGGTGAGGGCTGCTGGAGAGCTTCGGGAGAGCTGAGCGTTTCGGATTTTCTTGAAAAAGCGGGGCTTGACGACGGGCTTATACAAACAGAAGCCAATTCCGTCGGCGGCTGGATAGTGGAGGTACTCGACAGATTTCCCGCGGACAACGAAAAAATCCAAGCCGCGCCCTTTACGGTGACGGTCAAAATGGAAAACGCTTTAAGGATAGATTCACTTATAATTACAAAGGACGGTTGAACGATATGCCAAAGAAAATAAAACAACGCCTGCTTGAAAGGGACGAAAGGACAAACTGCGGAATAGGTATTGCGGCGATGATATTCGCCGTATTGTTCGGCTCAACGCTGATATGGCTTATGAGAGAGCTTGACGAAAGCATCGCCGGTTGGAAATGTATCATAGTTTTCTGCGCGTATATTTTGTTTTTGATATTTGAAATTATCCACTGTCTGCAAAGTATAAGCGTTTTCAAGCGGCATGAGAATTACGGCACGCTTTTTTGCGGGATAGTCGGCGGAGCGGCCGCCGTCGCCGCGCTTGCGAATTTGCAGTTTGCGATAACGCTGCTTTTATCCTCTGTCGGAAAGACCGACCTGGCACAGCGGGTAATAGGCGACCGCACGTATGACGAATTTGTTGAAATGCAGCGCGCGCCGTGGGTGATGCTCGTCGCCGGGATATTCGCCGCACTGCTGATAGGCTTTGCTTCGATAGCGAAGCTTGCCGAAAACAAAAGGCGGCAGAGGTAAAAAAAGATCCCTCCCGTGGTCAAAGACCATAGGAGGGTATTTTTTTAAGAAAAATATCTGATAACAGGCTCGATAAGCTCCGCATGGTTCCAGACCAGCATACCGAGGATAATTCCCATTACCGCGCCGAGAATAACGTCGGTCGGGAAGTGGACGTAAAGATAAAGCCTTGAAAAACCGATGAGCGAAGCCGCCGCAACGGCAAAACAGCCCGCCGGGAAGCTTATCTGTATAAGTATCTCCGCCGCGATAAAGGACGACATCGTGTGTCCGGACGGGAAGGAGTAATCCTTCGGCATATTGACCTTTATGGAAATGTAGTCTCTTATCCAGCAGGGGCGTTTGCGGGTAAAGATATTTTTAAGCAGAAGATTGCAGACCACAACGCCCGCAAGCAGACCGCAAAGCAGTATCAGCGCGCCGGCACGGTAGGATTTTTGGAAAAACATGATCAGCGCGGCGGCTATCCAGAGCAGCCCGCCGCTGCCTGCAAAGGAGATCTTTGGCATTAAAAAATCGAGCGTTTTGCAGGAAAATTTTTTTCTTATAAAATCGAGTATCCGAAAGTCGTATTGTACTATTTTTCCCTCCAATTGCTTTTCCCCCTTTTAAAGCTTTAGTACTATTATTATAACACATTTTCCTGCTTTTGTCAATAAAATTTCTCTGCAAATTTTAAATTATTTTAGGCATTTTTATTGCTTTGTTTGATTTTTTCTCAATAAAGATCTTTTGCCGAACAGCATTTTTAAAATATAATCAAATTTTTTCGCTTGACATTATCGCTTTAGTGTGATATAATGAAAAAGTATTTTTATTAAAAACGGAGATGAGGAGAAAATGGACAAGCTCAACAGCATTATCAAAGCCTTTGACGGTATATTGTGGGGACCTCCGCTTATAATACTGATACTCGGCTGCGGGATAATTCTGACGGCAAGGCTGCGGGGCGTTCAGTTCAGGAAGCTCGGGCTTGCGCTCAAGTACATGGTGAAAAACGAAGAGGGCGGCGAAGGAGAGGTAACGAGCTTCGGCGCGCTCTGCACGGCGCTTTCCGCGACGATAGGAACGGGAAACATTGTCGGCGTAGCGACGGCTATAGCCGCAGGCGGTCCGGGCGCGCTTTTCTGGATGGAGATAGCTGCGCTTTTCGGAATGGCGACAAAGTACGCCGAGGGTCTGCTTGCGATAAAGTACCGCGAGAGCGACGGAAACGGTCATTTTCTCGGCGGACCGTTTTATTATATTGAAAAGGGAATGGGCGCAAAATTCAAGTGGCTGGCGAAGCTGTTCGCGCTGTTCGGAATGTTGGCGGGTCTGCTCGGCATCGGCACGATAACGCAGATAAGCGGCATTACAAAATCGGTAGACGGCTTTTTCAGCGGCAGCGGTACGATGAAGCTGTTCGGAAACGACTACAGCTATGCGACTGTAATTTCGGGACTGTTGGTAACGATATTGGCGGCGCTTGTAATAATCGGCGGCATAAAGAAAATCTCATCGGTATCGCAGGTAGTAGTACCGTTCATGGCGGCCGCGTATATACTTTGCGCGCTGATAATAGTTTTAACGCACATTGCCGATATACCCGCCGCGTTAGGGGAGATATTTGCCGGGGCGTTCGGAATGAGAGCGGTCGCGGGCGGCGCGCTGGGAGCGTTTACCGCGGCTTTGCAAAAGGGCGTTGCGCGCGGTATTTTTTCCAACGAAGCGGGACTCGGTTCTGCGCCTATAGCTGCGGCTGCGGCAAAGACCAATGAAAGCGTTCGTCAGGGACTTGTAACGATGACCGGAACGTTTATCGACACCATCTGCATCTGCACGATGACGGGGCTTTCGATAGTCATGTCGGGCGCGTGGAAGGACGCTTCACTCGAGGGCGTTGAGATAACGACCGAGGCGTTCCGGTACGGTCTGCCGGTATCGGCAAGGACCGCCTCGCTGATACTTATGCTCTGTCTGATATTCTTTGCATTCACAACGATCCTCGGCTGGAGCTACTATTCCGAGCGTTGTCTCGCCTACCTCACCGGTTCTGATGCCGGAACGACCATCTTCCGCATCATTTACATAGCCGCGGTATTTATAGGACCATATCTGACGGTAGAAGCCGTCTGGAACATTGCCGATGTTTTCAACGGACTGATGGCGATACCGAACGTTGTCGCGCTGATAAGTCTTTCGGGGGTCGTCGCGCGGGAGACTAAGGATTATTTTGCTCGGCTCAAATAATTTATTTTTGGAAAATAAAAAGGAGAAAGCTTTTGGGGCTTTCTCTTTTTTTGTTTATTTTCGGGCGGGGGTTTCCCTCGACCTTTCCCGAAACCTTTTAGTTCGCCCTACGTTATTAGTTAGGCAACACTGTACCGAAACAGGCAATGTGTGCAGCACGAGCCTACAGCACTCTTACCTCTTACCTCTCACGGTCTGAACCGTAGGTTCAGACTCTAACCTCTAATAATCAGCTAAGCCACTCCGGCACGTCTCCCACAGTTTTTTTCATCTCATTGCGGTATTGTACCGAATCCCTTAAAAGACAGTATATCACCGAACATATCGGGACGGCGACAAACATTCCTAAAATGCCGCCGATGTTTCCGCCGACAGTTATCGCAAATAATACCCAGAGACTTGGCAGTCCTACAGATTTTCCCACAACTCTCGGATAAATTAGGTTGCCCTCTATCTGCTGTAATATTATCATGAAAAGTATGAAAAATAACGCTTGCTTTAAACTGCTCATGAGGATAAGGAACGCGCCTATGCCCGTGCCGATGAACGCACCGACTATCGGTATGAACGCGGTTACGGCGACGAGTACGCCTATCGCGGCGGCGTAGGGGAAGCCGAAAATTTTCATGCCGACCGCGCAAAGCGTGCCGAGTATGCAGGCCTCGAGACCCTGACCGGAGATGAAGCCGGAAAAGGTCGATTTGGAAAGGTTTCCGATGTGGGCGAGCTTTTTAACGAGCTTGTCGGGCAGATAGGCGCTGCAGATGGCGTAAAGCTGAGACTTTAATGTCTCCTTGCGCGCGAGCATATATATTGAAAAGACGATGCCGATGACGAAGTTTACCGTGCCGCTGACCATACCGGAGGCGATGTTTATCGTACCCGAAAGGGTTTTTGAGATGAACGAGGGATTGTTGAGCTTTTTTATAATGGTGTTTATCACCTTGTCCGCTGAAAGCTCTGCTTCGTTAAGCATTTCATTGAGCTGAGAGTTGTTTTCGGCGATCTCAAACGCCTTGTCGATAAACAGCGGAAGCTGATCGTAAAGCTGCTTTGCGGTGGACTTCAGCTGCGGGATAAGCAGTGCGCAGACGGCGGCTATTGCCGCAAGACAGCCGATAAATGTCAGCGTCAGCGAAACGGGGCGCGCGAGCTTTTCGGAAAGCTTGCCGCGCGGCTTGCCGTTTTTTCTCGGCTTGAACAGACTGCGTTCGATAAAGCTCATCGGAACGTTGAGTATAAGCGCGAGCAGAATGCCGATGACGAAGGACGACAGTATCTCCGCGCCGAGCGACAGCCAGTGCTCAACGACCTTGTAATTTGTAAGTCCCCAGTAAAGCAGAACGCCTGCGAAAACTATCGTAAGCGTCTGCACAAAGCTGCTGTATTTTCCTTTTTTGTTCATAATTTAATCGAGTGATATCTCCATAATAGGTTCAAGAACGTCTCCGCCGGGTACGACCATAGGCAGAACGTTCACGTCCTTGTCGATAACGCATTCGACAAGGCAGGGTCTGCCGCAGGAGAGAGCCTTTTTAATGCCCGGCTCTATCTCGTCCTTGTTGGTAATTCTGACTCCCTCGATGCCGAAAGCGTCCGCAAGCTTCATAAGATCCGTGCCGCGGTCGATATCCGTCTGAGAAAATCTCTTATCGTAAAAGATCCTCTGCCACTGGCGCACCATGCCGAGAACGTTGTTGGAAAAGACCATTTCAACGACCGGTATGCCGTGCTTTGCGAGAGTTGAAAGCTCGTTGCAGTTCATAAAGAAGCTGCCGTCTCCGGCGATATTAACGACCGTCCTGTCGGGATTTCCGACCTTTGCGCCGATAGCCGCACCGAGACCGTAGCCCATCGTGCCCAGTCCGCCGCTTGAAGCGAAGGTGCGCGGCTTGACGAAATCGTAAAACTGCGCCGTCCACATCTGATGCTGACCGACCTCCGTTGTAATAACGGCGTCCTCGCCGGCAAGGCGGCAGAGCGTTCTTATAACATCGCTTGGAAGCACCTCGTCCGCGCGTGAGATAGGCTTCATATCGAGCGGATACTGTTTTTTCCATTCAGCTATCTGTGCGTTCCATTCCGGACGTTTTTTCGCTTCGAGCAGCGTGTTCAGGCGGGAAAGAACGTATTTAAGATCGCCGTTTACATAGCAGTCCGGGGCAACGTTCTTGCCTATTTCGGCGGGGTCTATCTCAACGTGTATGACCTTTGTATGCTTTGCAAAGGTCTTTGTGTTAAGGGCAACTCTGTCGGAAAAACGCGCTCCGAGCACTATCAGCAGGTCGCAGCCGCCGAGAGCGAGAGAAGCGGTCTTAGTTCCGTGCATTCCGAGCATTCCCACAAAATGGGGATCTTTGTTTGAAAAAGCGGTCTGTCCCATAAGCGAAAGCGCGGTCGGTGCGTCGAGCCTTTCGATAAGAGCCGTAAGCTCATTCTCGGCGCTGCAGGAAACGACTCCGCCGCCCGCGTAGATGAACGGTCTTTCGCTCTGCTTGATAAGCTCGGCGGCGCGGTCTATCTGTTCGTTGATATCCGCGCGGTTGTGGTTTATCACCTGAGCGGGCTTTTTAGGAGTATACTCACAGACCGCCGCGGTAATATCCTTGGGTATATCTATAAGCACCGGACCTTTTCTGCCCTCGTTGGCGATATAGAACGCTTCGCGTATCGTGTCGGCGAGCTTGCTTATATCCTTTACAATAAAATTATGCTTCGTTACCGGCATAGTTATACCGCAAATATCGACCTCCTGAAAGGAATCGAGACCGAGCGAGGAGGTACCGACGTTTCCGGTTATCGCGACTATCGGGATAGAGTCCATATTTGCCGTGGCGATACCGGTAACGAGATTTGTCGCACCCGGACCGGAGGTGGCTATTACCACGCCGGTGCGTCCGGTAGTGCGCGCAAAGCCGTCCGCGGCATGGCAGGCTGCCTGCTCATGGGCGGTTATAACGTGACGTATCCTGTCGGAATATTTATAAAGCGCGTCATAAATATTGAGCACAGCTCCTCCCGGATAACCGAACACGGTATCCGCGCCTTGTTCGAGGAGACATTCAAGCAGTATTTCTGAACCGTTCAATTTCATCTTTTTTTCCTCCGTATTTATAATAATTGATATTCATTTAGCTGACAGTTGCCCTGAAAATAATTCATAAAGCGTTCGACGGTCATATCGTTAAAGTAGCTGTCGATAACGCGGCATATCCCGCCGTGGCAGACGACGAGGACGTTTTTATCCGGATAATTTTTCTTTACATCGTCGATAAAATCATACGTCCTATGCACGAGCTGAAAGACCGATTCTCCGCCGCCCGGCATTTTGCAGCCCCACGCGGCTTTTGCTTCGGCAAAGCCCTTGGTAAAGCGGTCCATTCCCTCAAAGCTGCCGTAATCCCATTCTCTTAGGCGTTCGTCATAGGAAATTTTCAGTTTTAGCTTATCGGCGACAGCCTGCGCGGTCTGCGCCGCTCTTATCATCGGAGAGCTTATTATCATATCTATATCAGCGAGCAGAAAGCATTTTTCCGCAAGCTGCTCTGCCTGTTCCAAGCCCTCCTCGCAAAGCGGGATATCGGTCGCTCCGCAGATATGTTCGTCCTTGTTATACTGCGTCAGACCGTGGCGCGTAACGTAAAGCTTCCCCAAAGCCGCTTCCCTCCTGTCATATTTTGTCCGATTCTTTTATTATAGCATATTACTTTCATAAAGTCAACGGTGATTTATTAATTTTTAGGCAAAAAAACTCCCGCAGAGTATTTCTCCGCGGGAATTTTGAAAGATCAAGTTATTATTTGCTGCTTATAGCTGCCTGAGCTGCGGCAAGTCTTGCTATCGGCACGCGGAAGGGCGAGCAGGATACATAGTCAAGACCGATCTTGTGGCAGAACTCAACGGAGGTCGGGTCGCCGCCGTGCTCACCGCAGATACCGCAGTGAAGCTTCGGATTGACCGGCTTGCCGAGCTTGATAGCCATTTCCATGAGCTTGCCGACACCGGTGGTGTCCAGCTTGGCGAACGGATCGTTCTCATAGATCTTAGCATCATAGTAAGCTCCGAGGAACTTGCCTGCGTCGTCTCTCGAGAAGCCGAAGGTCATCTGCGTAAGGTCGTTAGTACCGAAGCAGAAGAAGTCGGCGGCGGAAGCGATCTCGTCGGCGGTCAGAGCTGCACGCGGGATCTCGATCATCGTTCCTACCTCGTAGGTAAGATCCGAGCCTGCTTCAGCGATAACGGCATCGGCGGTCTCTACGACGAACTTCTTAACGTATTTAAGCTCCTTGATGTCGCCTACCAGCGGGATCATGATCTCAGGCTTAACGTTCCAGTCGGGGTGAGCCTTCTTAACGTTTATAGCAGCCTTGATAACAGCTCTTGTCTGCATCTTGGCGATCTCGGGATATGTTACAGCCAGACGGCAGCCTCTGTGACCCATCATCGGGTTGAACTCGTGGAGAGAAGCGATGATAGCCTTGATGTCGTCAACGCTCTTGCCCTGCGCGTCCGCGAGAGCCTTGATGTCGTCCTCTTCGGTAGGTACGAACTCGTGGAGAGGCGGATCGAGGAAACGGATAGTAACGGGATTTCCTTCGAGAGCTTCATAGAGAGCCTCAAAGTCGCCCTGCTGCATAGGCTCGATCTTAGCGAGCGCGGCTTCTCTTTCCTCAACGGTATCGGCGCAGATCATCTCTCTGAACGCGGCTATTCTTGCCGGATCAAAGAACATATGCTCTGTTCTGCAAAGACCGATTCCCTCTGCGCCAAGCTCTCTTGCCTTCTTAGCGTCGGCGGGAGTATCGGCGTTAGTCCTTACTTTAAGCGTTCTGTATTTGTCAGCCCAAGCCATGATGCGGCCGAATTCGCCGGCGATGGTAGCGTCAACGGTGGGGATAATTCCGTCGTAGATGTTACCGGTAGAGCCGTCGATCGAGATGTAGTCGCCTTCATGATAGGTCTTTCCTGCAAGTGTGAACACCTTGTTCTCTTCGTCCATGTTTATATCGGCGCAGCCGGATACGCAGCAGGTTCCCATTCCGCGCGCAACAACGGCAGCGTGAGAGGTCATACCGCCGCGGACGGTGAGTATACCCTGAGAAGCCTTCATTCCGGTGATGTCCTCCGGAGAGGTCTCAAGACGAACGAGAACTACCTTTTCTCCTCTTGCGTTCCATTCTTCGGCGTCGTCAGCCGAGAAAACGATCTTTCCGCAGGCGGCTCCGGGAGAAGCTCCGAGACCCTTTCCTACGGGAGTAGCGGCTTTAAGCGAAGCGGCGTCGAACTGCGGGTGAAGCAGAGTGTCGAGGTTTCTGGGGTCTATCATAAGAACAGCTTCCTCTTCCGTTCTCATACCCTCGTCAACGAGATCGCAGGCGATCTTGAGAGCAGCCTGAGCGGTCCTCTTGCCGTTTCTGGTCTGAAGCATATAGAGCTTGCCGTGCTCAACGGTAAATTCCATATCCTGCATATCTCTGTAGTGATTTTCAAGAGTAGCGCAAACCTCCTGGAACTGCTTGAAGGCCTCCG
>CANQCJ010000071.1 GCA_947589205.1 uncultured Ruminococcus sp.
CCAGCATAACTCCGCCTGAAAGTATCTGATAAACTCCGTCTCTGCCGGTCAGGAACGAAAAAACGAAAACTGCCGCGATAAAGCCGAGCGGAGCGTGCGGGGTTATGACCCTTACGGCGACGAGATATATCCCGCCGAGTATAAGAGCCGCCGCGCAGACCTCTCCGAGACAGCCGCTGCATTTGCCCAAAAACAGATCGAGATAATCAGCGTCCTTGGTAACGAGCGGAGTAGCCTGAGTTACCGCGTCTGCGGGAGCGGTAAAGGGAGCGGTCCAATTTGTCATCGCCGCAGGGAAGGAGAGCAGAAGCACTATTCTTCCGACGATAGCGGGATTTGCAAAATTGTTTCCCAGTCCGCCGAAAAGCTGTTTTGTGATAACTATAGCGGCAAACGTGCCTACAGCCGCGATCCAGAGCGGCAGGGAAGCGGGCAGATTAAAGGCGAGCAGCATACCCGTGACCGCCGCCGAAAGATCGTCCGTGCTGTCGGGACGCTTCATTATTATATTGCAAAGCCGTTCCCATACCACGGCGGTAAATACGCAGAAGCCGCAGAGCACGAGAGCTCTTCCGCCGAAGATCACCGCAGAAGCGATAAGCGCGGGACAAAGTGCGATGAGAACGTGAAGCATGATCTTAGAGGTCGTTATGCTGCTTCTGATATGCGGCGAGGGGCTTACGTTAAATTTTTCCAAAATATCCAATCCCCTTTCTGTTATCGGCTCATTGCGAAGCCCTTGGCAAGCTGGTTCTTTTCCGCAAGGTTTCTCTTTGCGGGACAAACATAAGAGCAGCTTCCGCAGTTCATGCAAAGATTTATTTTCAGTTTGTTGAGCGTTTCCCTGTCGCCGCAGTCGTAAGCTCTTTCAAGAGCCGCCGGCATAAGACTGAGCGGGCACGCCTTTATACATCTTCCGCATCTTATGCAGCTCGTCTGTACGGCTTTTTGTGTATCGGGCGAGCTTTTAAAGCACAAAAACGCGTTGTTGGTCTTAGAAAGCGGCGTATCGGTATCGTAAACGCTCATGCCCATCATAGGACCGCCGGAAATTATCTCGCGTGCGCTGTCGATATCCGTTTCGGCGAATTTCAAAAGCTCCGAAAGTCTCGTGCCTATCGGCGCGCGGACGTTGCAGGGCTTACCCACCGCGTCTCCGTCGATAGTCAGCCGCCTGCTGACAAACGGCATACCTGTCAGCACGTAGCTGTAAATAAACGCTATCGTGGAAACGTTTATAACGATCATTCCGTGATCCGAGGGCAGATGACCTTCGGAAATTATCCTGCCTGTCGCGCTGAACGCTATGACCTTTTCCGCGCCCTGCGGATAGGAGGACTTTAATTTTATAACGTTGATATGACTGTCGCCGGCAGTCTTTTCGCTGAGAAGCTTTATCGCTCGGGGTTTGTTGTCCTCTATACCTATATAGGCGCTGTCTATTTTGAGTATATCCATTACATATTTGATACCGCCGATTATCATATCGGTATTTTCTATCATCTCGCGGTAATCGCTCGTTATGTAAGGCTCGCATTCGGCGGCGTTTACGATAAGCGAATCTATCCTGCCCTTGCTTTCGTCGTAATTGAGCTTGATATGCGTCGGAAAGCCCGCGCCTCCCATTCCGCAGCAGCCGGATTCTCTCACCGCGCTCACGAAGCTGTCCTTGTCGGTTATCGTCGGTGCGGCGACCTCCTCGCTGACCGTTTGCAGTCCGTCGCAGGCTATTTCGACAGTTTTACAGGTCTTGCCGTTGGCAAGCAGCAGCTCGCCTATCGCCGTGACCCTGCCTGAAACGCTTGAATGAACGGGGCAGCACATAAACGCGTCGTAATCGCCGATCTTCTGACCGACCTTTACCTCGTCGCCGACCTTGACAAGCGGCGTACAGGGCGCGCCCATATGCTGGGACATTGAGATAACAACGCTTTCGGGACAGGGCAGGTCGAGCGTTTCGCAGTTTTCCGTGCCCTTTTTGTGCAAAAGCGTTATTCCGTTTAGCCTCATACTATTCCTCCTACTTATAAATTATATCAGTTTGAACCTGTCGTCAAGTATTTTAATATCGTCTCTGATATTTTCCGAACAGTATACGTTTGAAAATTTATCTATAACGATAACGTCATATCCATCGTCGGCAAGATATTCATCGAGCTTTTCCATGCCGCCGATAAAAATGCAGGTAGACAGCACGTCTGTCAGCATTCCGTCGGTTTTTGAGATGACCGTTGCGGAGGCTATATCCGTCTCGGCGGGAAAACCGGTGGAAAGGTCGAAAATATGGCAGAATTTTTTTTCGTCTATCTCGATATAGCGTTCATAGCCGCCTGAGGTCGAAAGAAAGCATTCATCGAGCGCAACGTTAAGTGCGCTTTGGGTCGGCGAAAACGGGTCGGTAACGTTTACGTTAAAGCGTTCGCCGTTCGGTTTTCTGCCGTAAAGCAAGACTGACGAGCCGAACGAGACCACCGTGTAGCCGGCGTCGAGCGAATCGAGCTTTTCCTTGACCTTATCGAGCGCGAACCCTTTAGCGCAGCTGCCGAAATTGAGCCGTGCGCCGTTTTTAAGAGAGATAGTCCCGTCGGGCGAAAACACGATGTTGTCATTGCCGATAGTTTCAAGAGCCGACTCTATCTCCGCCTGTTCGGGCGGCGAATCGTGCTGAGCGTTATTAATATCCCAAAGGTCGATAAGCCTCCCGCAGGTGCAGTCTGTTTCGGGATATAGCTTGTTAAGCTCGATGCTTCGGCGGATAATTTCCTCCGCATACCCGCCGCTTAACGGCTGACCGCAGTTGAGCTTAAAGACCGCGCCGTTTTCGTTGTAAGCGTCAAGCTCGCCGTCAAGCTCGCCTATGAGCGCGCTTGCGTTATCGGCGGTGACCTGCGCGTTTTCGCCGTATACGGTCATATCGCAGAGCGTATCCATAGCAAAAATATGCCGGTTTTCCGCGGCGTTTTTTTTCTCCAAAAGCAAAGCCGCCGAACCGACCGCGATAAGCGTCAGGGACAGCAAAAGAGCCGCCGCAGCTTTTTTATTTTTTATCATGACCAGTGCGCCTCACAGCGGTTTTTTCCGTGAAAAAACGTGTAAAATCAAGTAAGAACCGCATTTTGTGCAAAAAAACATCTTTTTCTATTATATCATTTTGCAAATATTTTGTCAATGACTTTAATACTAATTTTTATGTAACGGGCGTTTAAATTATTGGTTATTTTTATGGTCGTCCGTCTTTGACGGGTCTTATAAAGCCCGCAATTCTTAAAAAAAGCGGATCTTATTGACAAGCTATGAAAAATCGGTTATAATAAAAAAGGAAAATTTTTCGCAAAAAATTAAAAATTCGGAGGTCGTTGAAATGAATGAGGTTATTGGAAGAATTACGGTAAACGAGCAGAGCAGCATACGCATGAGCGGTGAAAAAACGCTTTATTTTGACCCGATCAACATTCCCTGCGCGCCGCACGATGCCGATATAATTTTCATCACGCATGAGCATTATGACCATTTTTCAAAGGAGGATATTGTAAAAATTTTAAAATCCGACACGATAATAGCCGCCCCGAAGGGTATGTCCGAAGCGTTTAGAAAAGCGAAGATAAATGAAGAAAGCGTCAGATATCTGACCCCGGGAGAAAGCGCTGTGCTGTCCGGCATACCGGTCGAAACGGTGTGCGCATACAATCTAAAAAAACCGTTTCACCCGAAGGAAAACGGCTGGCTGGGCTATATTGTTACCGTTTCGGGCTGCCGTATCTACGTCTGCGGCGACACCGACGACACGCCCGAGGCGAGGGCGGTAAGCTGCGATATCGTCTGCGTTCCCATCGGCGGGACTTACACCATGAACGCCCGCGAGGCCGCAAAATTCGTCGCCGCTCTCAAACCCAAGTGCGCCATTCCGATACACTACGGAACGATAGTCGGCAAGCCGACCGACGCGGATTATTTTGAAAAATATCTTACAAAAGACGTCAAGCTCGTTAGAAAAATGTGGGTGTGAAATGATCATATCCATAAAATTTGAAAGCCGCGGCGTTTTGTACGACGAATCTTTCCGCGCTTGGTCTTAACAAGAAAAATTTATATTGCAAGGCTGCGCCGGGAGTGTGTAAAGCTTTTTGTCCAAAAAAATCAGCGCACACCTGTCATAAAAAACGATGTGCGCTGCCAAGCCGAGCATATCATACCGCCTCGCTGCCGTATTCGAGGGATCTTTCTTCGTTCCTGTCTAAGTCAATCCGCGGCGTAGCTTTTGCTAACACCGGTTTTTTGCCGCGCTCAAACACCCAGCAGTGACCGACAGGCATAAACAGCACCTGCTCCAGCGGCTTGTTGCAGCGCTGGCTGACAGCCTTGGCGGTGTCGACGTCGTTGCCGCCCATGTAGATGTAGGTGTCGCAGTTAGCAAGGATAGTCTTGTCCGCGCCGAATTTGCTGTTTATAAGCTGCGCTTCCGATTGAAGCATAAGCGAGATCGAGATAGCCCGCGAACGTATAGTGGAAATTATCGTATCGAGGTTGTCGATAGCGGTCGTAGAGCCGTAGTCGTCAAGGAAAAACCTCACCGGTATCGGCAGACGCTGACTTTCACAAGCGTCCGCATAGCTGATAAGACTGTTTAACGCCTGCGAGAAAAACAGATTGACGAGCCCGTCGAGCGAACGGTCGATATCGCTTTGAAGTACGAACACGGCGGTGCGCCGTTTTGCTATATCCGTAAAATCTATATCGCTGCCCGACATCATCATTTCCAACTCGCGGGAGGTATAGTTGGACAGCTTTGAAGAAAGCGTCACCCGAATGGAGTCGTAGGTTTTATCGGGCGCGGAATCCACCGCCTTGAATTGTTCATACGCCCAGCTGTCTGAATGCTCCGCGTGCAGTCTTTCAAAGCGTTCGGCGAGAGCAGAGGCTTTTTCCGAATCACGGCATTCGCGCCCGAAATATCTGCTGCCGTCGTATCTTTCACTTTCCTCGATAAGCCGCAGCAGTCCGCGGAAATTTTTAGGCTGATAGTTCGTCTCGGTCATATAGCCTATCAGGGCGCAGAGATACATAACGTTGGCGTTATCCCAGAAGGGGTCGGCTGTACAGACCAAGCGCTGGTCAAAGGTTATCGAGTTTGCAAAACGCAGGATATCGTGGGTCGAATGAAGATCGTCCATCGGGTTCCAGCGGACGGACCTTTGCGGTTCCTGAAAATCTATGACGACGATATTATATCCGAGAGCCTTAAAGCGTTCGCCGTGACGGCGCAAAAGCGCGCCCTTCGGGTCGGAAAATATCATAGACCCCTGCGGGTCCATGATATTAGGTTCGAGAAAGCTTGTGGTCTTGCCCGTGCCGCTTCCCCCGACAATACAGATGTTATTGTTGAGATTTGTCTCAAAATCGTTGAGCGAGCGGGTAACGCCGTCGGCGAATATCCATTTTGCCCGATTAAAAGCGTCGGTAACAGCTTCGGGCTGTTCGGGCAGAGAATTTTTTGTTTCGTTTATATCCATAATTATCCTCCTTGATAAACAGAGCCTATCTTGTCGCAGATCCCGAAATCTATCGCTTCACGAGCCGTCATAAGATGGTCGTAGGAAGCGGCTTCGCTGACCTCGTCTAAGCTCTTGCCGGTGTGCTTTGCAAGCAGCGTGTTCATTTTTTCCTTGACGTCGAGTATTCTCAGTGCGGTTTTTTCGATGTTTGTCGCCGAGCCGCCAAAGCCGTTTGAGATAAGCGGTTCGTGGATAAGCACCTTTGAATTAGGCAGAATAAAACGGTGTCCCTTTTTGCCGCAGGCGAGCAGCAGCGCCGCCATACTTGCCGCGATCTCAACGCAAACGATATCCAGCTCATGCGGATAAGCCAGGATCGCGTCATATATGGCAAGTCCCGCTTCGATCTCACCGCCGCGGCTGTTTATGTATATTGTGACGTCTTTGTTTTGCTGCGCTAAGAAGCTTAAAAGCATTATTATCTCTTCTGCGGCTTTGGAATTTATATCGCCGAAAAGGATCATCCTACCCTGCGCAGCGAGTACCGCGTTAAGACTGTGTTCGGAATATCCCATCGAGCTTTCTAAAAGTATAGAGCCTTCCGTCATAATATCAGCCTTCCTTCTTTTTTGCAATAATGTAACGAATAAGATCTACTATTATAAAGAGCCAGCCGAAAAACAACGGGATACCGATTATAAGAAATAAATAGATTATCCAGCCGATGACCGGAGCGAACAGCATGGGTTTAAAATGATCGTGAAACTCGGGGAAGTGGCTTATTGCCGCGACAAGATCTGTTGCAAAAAGTGCAAAAACTCCGCCGCAGCCGAGAATATCCGCAATGCCTTCAGCGTCCGGAAGAGCGAAAATAACACCGCCCACAAACGCTGCCGCCGCTATTATCAATGCGATAACAGCTATTATACCTCTGATTTTAACTGATTTTTCCATATAAATTTTCCTTTCTGTCTTAAAAATTTTTTTGCGTATATCGTATAGGCAGCAAAAGCTTCTATGTACTGCCGCAATAAAAACGCCTTAAATTTTTCATTGTTATCACCTCTTTTTGTGTTTATCCTGCTGTGTTTTATGCTATGCTCGAATTATAACACAAAAAGAAGTTTATGTCTTGGTTTTAAAAACCAACCTTTTTAGGCGGTTAAAACCAAAAAAATAAACGCCGGAGCGTTTTTTATAAACTCCGGCGTTTTTTATTTTTCAATATTTTTTTCGGTCTTTTTGTTTTTGAGAGAGTCACCGCGCCGCTTGTTGAAATCCTTTTCAAGATCCTGCAAAGCATACAAGCTGTCGCCTTGTTTTATGTAGCTTTCGCAAATATCCTTATCGAAGTCGGTTATGGGAAATTCATGCCCTCTGCACCACATGAGCCTGCACATTTTATCAAAGCTTAGCTCCAGCCCGAGACCGAGCTTCAGCACGTTGTTTTTGCTTTTTAAAAACACCTCTGCGCTTTTGTGGCGTATCCCGTTTTTTGAATAAAGGTTCATAATATGAGAAATATCGCTGCTGTCGCCAACATAGATCCTTTCGGCAAATTCCGATTGGGTCATATTTTCGGGAAGCCTTACGATACTTTTGTAAAGCTGATCCTCCGGCGGGATAGGAGAATCGTTTTCGGCGAACATTTTAAGCTCATAGTCGTAAGCCTGTTTTATCTGAGCAAGCTCTCTGTCGGCGTAGGTTTTGAGGTGTTCGGCTACAGCCAGTCTTAAATCGCCCATGCAGGAATCTATCTGAACGGAATCCTTCAGATCGTCTATCTTATCGAGCAGAGCTTTCAGCTCCTTAAGCTTTTGGTTGCATTTTATCAGAAGCTGATACTGCGATTCATTTTCGTATTCGACGACCGTAACGTTTTCTATAACGCTTTCGGGATTTTCAATTGCATATTGTTTAACGGCGTTTTCAGCCGCCTCCTTAGCCTTTTCATGAGGAAAAGCTCGCGCGCCCGCGCCCAAAAGCGCGCACACGAGCGTTTTTAATTTATAATTTTCCGCGGTCTCAAAAGCGGACAGATAGCAGCCTTTCAGCTTATTGAAGCTGTCGGTTTGGTCAAAAAACGGCGTTACGGCGTGTATCAGATATGTATAATTTGTTTTCATACGGCAGCTGTCGGTCAAGCAGACCTTGCCGCCTTCAAGCGCGCCGATCTCTTCTCTCAGCGGCAAAAGCAGTTCTTTTCCCGCGCGTTCAAACACCGCCCCGTCTAAACTCCCGCCGATAACAGGCTTGGGATTAGCCGGAAAAACAAGCGCGTCCCCGCGCATTTTAAACACATCGCCGATTATAAATTCTAATTTCATTGCCGACCTCTTTTTTTGAAAAAATCTATATTTTAATTATACATCTGAAACGCTGATCTGTCAATAGGCTTGATCGGGGTCAAGGATAGCTGTCGAAGCTGTTTTAAGAAAAAACTCCGTATAATCCCTTGTCGGTCGTGTTTGAAAGCTGCGATCTTTTGTAGATCTCCGACAGGCGGCAGAATTTTACATCGTGCGTTTTTACAAAATCATCGTCTGTGTATTTTTTAACCGTTTCTTCGTTTTCAAATTTTATGTAGCTGTTTACGTCCGTAGCAAATAAGCTCTCGCTTTCAAAATATGTCATATTGTTGGCGGTGCAGATGAAAATTATCGGAGCTTTTTCGGTGAGCGGCAGGTTTTGCTCGCTCGGATAGGTAAAATATTCCTGCGAGGGAGTATATGTGTCAAATTCGATCTCCTTGTTTTTGTAGTAATCGGTCTGTACAGCCTCCTCCGGCTTCCTCGGCGCAGCCTCGCTCAATGCTCTTTCGGAATCCTCGGCAAGATAGTCAGCCATAGCGGTTTTTTCTTCTTCGGTACAGCTGTCGGGTATCAGAAAAACTCTAACGCCGTTTTTTGCGTCGTCTATTATCTTTTCGTCATAGTCAATATTCATGGTTTTCAGATAAGACGGCGATACCGCAAAATACCAGAAGCCTTTTTTCGGGATATGCTGATAGACGTTGTTTCCCTTCCAGTTATCCAGCAATTCATCATCATAATAAGCCGTATTCAAAAGATACACTCCGTCGTCGTTTTCGATTTTTTTGTACCATTCGTAGCAGTCGTTATAAAAATCAAAGCTGTCCTCGATGTTTAGGCTTTCGATAACGTAATTGTCCTTGACCTTGAACCCGATATCCGCCTTTTTGCCGTTTATAAAAAACCACACTGCGACGGCGCATATTAAAATAAGGACAGCTGCGCCCAAAGCAGCCCCTATCGTTTTTTTCTTCAATTTATTTTCCTCCCCAATAATTTTTAAAAAACGCACAAAAGACGGCTGCGCCCGCACAAAGGAACAGCCGTCGGAGGCTTTATTCTATATCCACTCTTACGCCGTCAAAAACGATATGGTCTACCTGTGCGGGGTCGATGGAATCGACGATGTAGTTGTAATCAAAGTCGTCCATGTCATGCGCTTCGGTCGTGCCTATCATGCAGTCCGACAGCTTCGTGTCGTCTATGCTCGTACCGTTTTTAAGAACAACGCTGAGTTTTTCCTGCTTGTCCATATCCGCCTTGGAAAGGTCTCCCGAGCCGTGTATGTTTATCCCGGTATCGGAGATAGTCACGGCTGCGCTTGCTCCGCGGTAGTTAAAGCTCGCTGTGCGCTCAGTGCTCGGCTTGGCAAAAATTATCAGGCAGATAATGCCTATGACCGCGAGAAAAACCAAAGCCGAAACAGTTATTGATAATTTTTTTGACATGATGTACACTCCTTTTCAAATTCTACCTGTTTCTGAAAAAACTGTCTATGCTGAAAAATATGATCTAAGCCCTTCCGTCGCCTTTCCGACAGCTTATTTTTCTAAATTATACCACGAGCAAACCCATTTGTCAAGAATGAAATGTAAATTTTTTAATACATCTGCCTAAAAACAACAAAAAACCCGGACAGCTGTTATAAAAAATAACCGTCCGGGGAAAAGCTCAATACCCATGAGCGCGTTTAAGCACCATATCCTTTACCTTCATAAGACCGGTGGTGTTGCTTCTCTCGTTTTCGGAGAGCTTCATGGTGATATATTTTATCGTGTCCTCATAATCGGGGATCATTATGTGTTCGAGCGCGTTTACACGGCGGCGGGTCTTTTCGATCTCGTCAGCCATAAGCTGGCAGCTCTTTTCTATCTGCGCGAGCTTGAGCAGCTTCGGGAAAACCTCGCTC
>CANQCJ010000072.1 GCA_947589205.1 uncultured Ruminococcus sp.
ATCGTCCTTTGCCGTCATAAAAAGAATAGGAATATTTTCGTCCAGTCCGCGCACCGTTTTTGCAAACTCAAACCCGTCTATACCCGGCATCATAATATCGGATACGATAAGGTCAAAGGTATTTCCGTACATCGCGTCGTAGGCTTCATTTGCGGAAAGACACCCGACCGTCTGATACCCGCTGCTGTTCAGAAATGAACATACGGTGCGGTTCAGGTCCTTGTCGTCCTCCGCCACGAGAATTTTAAACATAAAAAAACCTCCGGAAATTTTTTATTAAAAAAATTATATCATGCAAATGTTAAAGTTTTGTTTATGTTTTGGCGTTTTAAAAATTTTTTTCAAAAAATTTGCGCCGCACGAAAAATTTCAAGTGCGGCGGCAAAAGGCTTTTAAACCTTCCCGGCGTTTTTGCTTGCTTCAACGCTTGCTCTTATCTTATCGGGAACGGGGCTGACCGCGCCCTTAGCTTCACGCCATAATTTCTCGTCATTGATCCGCTTTTTAGCGTCCTCAACGGTTTCTCCGCCGCGTGCCAAAAATTTGTCCACAAATCCGTCCTCGACCTTTTTGTACGCGCCGACAACGCCTTCCTCTATCTTCTTGTACCCGCCGACAACCGCGTCGGCGATCTTTTCGTTTGCTTTTACGAGCTTTGACTTTGCCATGATAAATTCCTCCTATATGTTCAATATTGATTTGCCGTTTTACGGCGAATGACCGCGATGACTGCCGCAGCGCTAACAACGAATGCTACAGCTGCGGAAATTATTAATTTTTTCATAGTTAGAACCCCTTATTCCAATCCCTTGATAATCGGTATCAGGCAAAGCAGCAGAGCAATGCCGATAATGCCGACGATAATGCCCCAAATCAGCATATCCCAAACCATGACCATGCACATTCCCGCGCCGAAAACAAGCGCGCCGAACACGCCGAAAAGCGTTGTCCCGACAATCTTGCCGTTTAAGACGATCATGGGCTTGCCGCTCATTTTTCTGCGCACAAAAACCATCGACAGCAGTACTGCCGCCCCGACCGAGCCGACGGCGATGCCCTGCGTCAGCGCGTCCCATTCCGGCAAAAGCGTCATGCACATACCGAGCGCGAACAGCAGTCCGCCGAGCGTACTCATAACAAGCGTTACAAAATTTTTCCTTTTCATTTAAATGCACCTCCTAAATTTTGTTGGTTTTTCTCACCTGCTGAGTATATTCTAACCCCGGAATGTTTGCGAAATTTTTGTGTTTTGTTTGAGTTTTATTAAAATTTTTCAATATCGAAAATTTTATTGGAAAATTTTGACCGCGAAAAAATTATTAAAAAACTATAAAATTTGAAAAAATAAGCTTGACAAAATCGTTGTAAGGTGATACAATGAAATATAATATCGAAAGCTATGAGGAGAAAGTCCGCGCGGCTGATGCTCGGTGAGACAGAGAGCGTTTTCGTTTAGGCTGAAAAAAACGCATTCCGAATAAACCGCGCAAACGGATACCGCTCTCCGAGCGCGCCCAATCAGCGCCGGGTAAGTCCCGTTATAGGCTTGATGCCGTGTAAGCGGCGTGTAACGAGGCAGCCTATCGGCTGTAAATGCGGGTGGAACCGCGGCTTTTGTTTTGAAGTCGTCCCGAGTCTTTTTTGTGAAAAAAAGGACTCGGTTTTTTGTTTTTAATTTATAAGCCGGCGCGGCGGACCGGTATTTGTGCGGCTGTGACTGATGTAAGGAGGGGAGTGCGGTATGCTTGCATTAAGACGAATACTTGCTGTGATCTGCTATCTTGCGATGCTCGCGGCGGACGCGGCTGACGTTTATATCATCTATCTTTCCTACTCCGGCGGAATGACCTACGAATTCGGTATACTGCTGTTTATCCCGATATTTATTTTTTCCTATTGGATGGCGACTTTTTTTTCGCAGCTCATTTCCGGCAAGCAAAACGGCAAGCGTATTTTCCCGCGCCTGCTCGGACGGCTGATGAATTTTCTCGGAAGCCTGATAAGCCTTGCGCTGATAGCCTTTTGGGGATATATCTATTACATGATGACCAAAAACGCGGCGGGAAATGAAACCGACATCGCTCAGACGCTGCGGCTTTTGGCGGGGAGGGAATAAGGTATTCTTACCCGAATTTTGTCGATTTTTGAAAAGGGTTTATTAATATTTTTATAGAAAGGCGGAAATTATTATGATAAAGCTTACGCTTAAAGACGGCAGTATCCGCGAGATAGAGTTGGCTATGCCCGCTTACGAGATAGTAAAGGGCATAGGCATGGGGCTTTACAAAGCGGCTTGCTGTGTAAGGATCAACGGAGAGGTGAAGGATCTGCGCACCGTTATCGACAGCGACTGCGAATTCGAGGTGCTGACCTTTGACGCAAAATCGGGCGCGGAGACGTTCAGACACACTGCAGCGCACCTTATGGCGCAGGCGGTGAAAAATCTCTACCCCGATACAAAGCTTGCAAGAGGTCCTGCGACAGAAACGGGATTTTATTACGACTTTGAAGCCGCTAAACCGTTCGATACGGAGGATCTTGCCAAGATAGAGGCCGAGATGAAAAGGCTTGCTAAGGAGGGCTTTGAGCTGGAGCGTTTTGAGCTTAGCGAGGAGGAAGCGATCAAGCTGATGACCGAGCGCAATGAAAGCTACAAGATAGAGCTTATCGAAAAGCACGGCGGCAGGGGAGAGACGCTGAGCTTTTACAAGCAGGGCGATTTTGTCGACCTCTGCGCAGGGCCTCACCTTATGAGCGTCGCGCCGATAAAAGCCTTCAAGCTTCTTTCCTGCACCGGAGCGTACTGGGGCAAGGCGGAGGACGGCAAGCAGCTCTCGCGTATTTACGGCACGGCTTTTCCGAAAGCGTCGCTGCTCGAGGCGCATTTGAAGCAAATGGAGGAAGCGAAGCTGCGCGACCACAACAAGCTCGGCAGAGAGCTGGAATATTTCACAACGGTAGACTATATCGGTCAGGGACTGCCGATACTTCTTCCCAAGGGCGCGAAGGTCATTCAGACGCTCCAGCGCTGGATAGAGGACGAGGAATACAAGCGCGGCTATATGCTGACCAAAACGCCTTACATGGCAAAAAGAGAGCTTTACAAGATCTCAGGACACTGGGATCACTATCTTGACGGAATGTTCGTCCTCGGCGACCCGAACGATGAGACAAGGGAATGCTTTGCGTTAAGACCGATGACCTGTCCGTTCCAGTATCAGGTATTTTTAAACAGAAAACGCAGCTACCGCGACCTGCCTATGCGCTTGGGCGAGACCTCGACGCTTTTCCGCAACGAGGACAGCGGAGAAATGCACGGACTTATCAGAGTGCGCCAGTTCACGATCTCCGAGGGACATCTCATACTGCGTCCCGAGCAGCTTGAGGAGGAATTCCGCGGCTGTCTGGAGCTTGCGCAGTATTGCCTGAAAACCGTAGGACTTGACGAGGACGTTTCCTATCGTTTCTCCCAGTGGGATCCGCAGAGAAAGGATAAATATGAGGGCACGCCGGAGCAGTGGGACGAGGCTCAGGCGGTGATGAAGCGCATACTCGACCATATCGGAATAGATTATGAGATAGGCATAGACGAAGCCGCGTTCTATGGTCCTAAGCTGGATATACAGATAAAGAACGTTTTCGGAAAAGAGGACACTCTTATCACTCTCCAGATAGATATGCTGCTTGCAAAGAAATTCGGCATGGAATATGTTGACGTCGACGGAAAAATGAAAACGCCGTATATTATCCACAGGACCTCTATCGGCTGCTATGAGAGAACGCTCGCGCTGCTTATCGAAAAATATTCGGGAGTGCTGCCGCTGTGGCTTGCTCCGGAGCAGGCGCGCGTACTGCCGATAAAGCCGGAAAACAACGCCTATGCCAAGGAGATAGCCGACAGGCTGGATTCTATGGGAATGCGCGTGACGGTCGACGAGCGCGATGAAAATATCGGTCCTAAGATAAAGAACGGCCGCTTCGACCGCATACCCTATCTGCTGATAGTGGGCGACAAGGAAGCCGAAAGCCGCACGGTAACGGTACGCTCCCGCAAGGAGGGCGAGCTGCCCGATATGCCGCTCGACGAGCTTGTGACAAAGCTCGTGACGGAGGTCGCCGAAAAGGCAAAATAAAAAACAAACAAAAAGGACTGCCGCAATTGAGATCGGCAGTCCGTTTTTTTATTCTTAAAATCGAGAAAAATCATCGTTGAAAAATATTGCAGGAAAAAAGCAATATCAAAATATCAGCAGGGAAAAAAGCAATATCAAATATCAACAGGGGGGGAAAAAAAGCGAAGCTTTTTTTCAGTTTTTAAAAGCCGGCTAGGCTTTTAAAAACCTATCCCCAATATTCTGACCAGATGTTGAAGTAGCCCCAGGGGATCTTGTAGGAGTAGGCTACCTTGCTTCCGCTCGGCTTGTATCCGGAGTTTGACCAGTAGAATATGTTGTCGTCATGCTTTATATCGTCTATCGTAACCTTGTCGTAAAGCGCGCCGTAAACTGCGAGCTTAACGGTCTTGGTGCAGTTGGCATAGGATGCGCCGTCTCTTGCGAGACCGTAGTCGGACATGAAGCCGCCGCTTGAATAGATAACGCTCTGTACGGAATTGTAATTCCTGTAATAGGGCGACCAGAGACCGTCGTCAAGATATTTGGCTGCTTCGTATCTGTTTACCACACAGTCGGCAACGTGTACTATAGGCTCGTTCCACATATCGTCGTTTATACCGCCGACCTCGTGATAAACTATGCGGCAGATAGCCTGCCAGCCCGCGCTGTCAAAATCTATCCTCGAGGTCGAGATCCTTTGAACGCTTGAAAAAGGACCCTTGACGCCGGCCGCGATACCTCTTACCTTAAACTGATAGGCGGTGTTTCTGCTGAGCTTCTTTACCGTATAGGAGGTAACGTCCGCAAAGACCGTCTTGTATTTTGTCCAGGACTTGTATTTTCCGCCTTTTATGTAGATCTGATACCTTTCGGCGTTTTCAACGGGCTTCCAGCTGAGCCTTATGCAACTGGTCTGCTTGCCGTAGGGGTGAGTAGAAGCACTGTCGTATTTCGACTCGGACTTCATTTTCACCTTAGCGATCTCCGCTTCGCCTGCGCTTATCGAGGACTGCTCGTCAGCCGCCGCATGGGAAATAACAGCAGGAGAAGCCGTTACCATTACAACAGCCGCAAAAAGAGAAGCGGCTATTCTTTTTAAATGTGAGAGCTTACTGTTGGGATCTGTCATGTCGTTTAGCTTAATTGTCCGCATTTGCGCGAACAAAAGCGATACACACCCTTTCTTGAATTTTTTGCGCCTTTTATGACGCATAGAATAATGTATTCGTTTTTGTCACGTTAAAATTTGTAACCGAATGGCTGACAAAAGTAATAACAAGCTCTTAAAGGTTACAACCCGATTACAAATCATAAATCAATTGTAACACACATTAGCCGTTTTGTCAAGCTTTTTAATAAAATTTTGGTCGTTTAGTACACGATGACAATTTCGATGTTGTATTTTTGTACAAAATTTACACAAAAAACGCCCGTTTATGAATAACGTTCATATTTGTCCGCTTTGCTTCATATACTGTTTTCAAAGCGGCAAAGCCTAAAACGCTTTGGCAAATTCGTAAGAAAGAGGCGGAAAAATGAACAGATTTTATCCCGAGGGAAGACTTTTTTTGACAAACGAAAACACCCGCATACTGCACTCACCCGAGCTTATGAAGGAAGCGTGCGAGAGCGGGACGATATTGGAGGCGCGGGCGGTCATGTGCGACGCGGCTCACAATATCATTGTGGATATAGGCGGCGAGAGGGGTATCATACCGCGCGAGGAGGGCGCTCTCGGCATTGCAGAGGGGACTACGCGGGATATCGCGGTGCTCTCGCGGGTAAACAAGCCGGTCTGCTTTGTCGTAAAGCAGGTGAGAGCTTCACAGCCGAAATATATCCTCTCGCGCGTGGCGGCGCAGAAAAGGTGCATGGACGAATATGTCGGCAGGCTCAGAAGCGGAGACGTTATCCCGGCGGCGGTCACCCACCTCGAGCCGTTCGGAGCGTTTGTGGATATAGGCTGCGGGATACCGTCGCTTATCCCGATAGACTGCATTTCCGTATCGAGAATATCCCACCCGTCCGACAGATTTTTTAACGGTCAGAGCATCTTCGCCGTGGTAAAGGAATTTAAGGACGGCAGAGTCTGCCTTTCGCACAAGGAGCTTCTCGGCACCTGGGAGGAAAACTGCGCGCAGTTTGAGATAGGCTCTACCGTCGCGGGTATAGTGCGTTCGGTGGAAAGCTACGGCGTTTTCATCGAGATAGCCCCCAACCTGGCGGGTCTTGCCGAGCCGCGCGAGGATCTTTGCGCGGGGCAGCGGGTAAGCGTGAACATAAAAGCCGTCAAGCCGGAAAGAATGAAGCTCAAGCTTGCGGTGGTGAACGTTCTCGACGAGACCCGCCCGCCGGATAAGCTCAAATACTACATAACCTCCGGCAGACTGCGCCGCTGGGAGTATTCGCCGGAAAACTGTTCCAAAATAATTATCAGCGAGTTTGACTGACAAAAAAATTTCCCCGGTTTTTTACAGCCGGGGAAAAAGTATTATCAAAGATTTTTAACGATCTCGAGAGTATCTCTTGCGATAAGCAGCTCTTCGTTGGTGGGAACTACCCATACCTGCGTTGTCGAATCGTCGGTAGAGATCCTGCAAGCCTTTGAGCGGACGCTGTTCCTTTCGGGGTCGATCTTAATGCCGAGAAATTCCAGTCCCTCGCAGGAATTAGCTCTTGTGGGAGGATCGTTCTCGCCGATGCCGCCGGTAAAGATCACGGCGTCGACGCCGCCCATAGCCGCGGCATAAGAGCCTATGTACTTCTTTATCTCGTAGGTGAACATTTCGTTTACCATTTTGCAGCGTTCGTTTCCTTCGGCGGCTGCGGCGGAGATGTCGCGGTTGTCGGAGGAAATTCCGGAAATTCCGAGGAAGCCGGATTCCTTATTCATATAAGCGGTCATTTCATCGGGAGAAAATCCCTTTTTCTTTTCAACATAGTCGATAGCGGAGGGGTCTACAGAGCCGCAGCGCGTGCCCATGATAAGACCGTCGAGGGGAGTAAAGCCCATCGTGGTGTCGACGCTTTTTCCGCCGTCGACGGCGGCGATCGACGAACCGTTTCCTAAGTGGCAGGAAACAATTTTAAGATCCTTAATGTCCTTGCCCATAAGCTTTGCAAGCTCTGCGGTGACGAATCTGTGAGAGGTGCCGTGGAAGCCGTATTTTCTTACGTGAAGCTCCTCGTAGCACTCATAGGGCAGACCGTAGAGGTAAGCCTTGCGGGGCATTGTGGAATGGAAGGCGGTATCGAAAACGCATACCTGCGGAACGCCCTCGGGGAGCACCGACCTGCAGGCGCGCAGTGCGAGAGCCTGCGGGTGATTGTGAACGGGGGCAAGCTCGCTCAGCTCGTCGATGCCGTCGATGACCTCGTCGGTGGCAAGGCAGGTCTCCTTAAATCTTTCGCCGCCCTGAACGGTCCTGTGACCTACCGCGCCGACCTCGTCCATAGAGTCGATGACCTTGCAGTCTCCGGAGGTGAGCACCTCGATAACCTTTTCAAATGCCTCGGTGTGGCTGGGGAAATCACAGTCGGCGTCCAAGCTCCTGCCGTCGCCGGTCTTGTGCGAGATATGTCCGCCAACGCCGATCCTGTCGCAGTTGCCCTTAGCGATGACCGATTCGTCGGTCATGTCGAGAAGCTGATATTTCAGCGAGGAAGAGCCTGCGTTTACAACAAGTATTTTCATTCTAAAAACTCCTTAACAAAAAAATTTCGGTTGTCCCTGCGTCTTGACAAACGCGCAAAAAAACAATATACTATAATTATATCAATTCTTTTGTACTTTTTCAAGGGTATTTGCTAATTTTGCCCTTTTGCACAAAAAGCGGAGGTATATTTTTGATATTTTGCGGAAAAAAGGGGAGTTTTTCATGAGAACAGCAGGCGTTATCGCGGAATTCGATCCGTTTCACAACGGTCATGAATATCTTTTGGCGCAGGCAAGAAAAGCAGGGGCTACGCATATTGCCGTCGCGATGAGCGGGGCGGCAGTCCAGCGGGGGGAGTGCGCGATGTTTTCAAAATTCGAGCGCGCGCAGGCCGCGGTAAAATGCGGAGCGGATCTTGTGGTAGAGCTCCCCGCGCCGTTTTCCTGCCTGGCGGCGAACGGCTTTGCAAGAGCGGGTGTACAAATTTTAGTACAGTTAGGGATAGACCTTCTCGTTTTCGGCGCGGAATATCCCGACATCAACGAGCTTACGAGGGCTTCATATGCTTCGCGGGAGCTTGACGACTGCGCGCTTGTAAAAAAATTTCTCGCGTCGGGAAGGAGCTATCCGGCGGCAGTAGCCGAAGCTGCGCGGGCGATATACGGCGAAAAAACGGCGCGGATATTAAGCTCACCGAACAGCGTTCTCGCCTGCGAATACATCGGCGCGCTGTCGGAATTTGACGAGGGCTGCGATATACTGCCGATACTCCGCCAAGGCGCCGAGCACAACGGAGGGGCGCGGGGAGACCTTGCAAGCGCGTCGTTTTTGCGCCGCGCTTTTTTGGAAAACGATCTTCAAGGCATTGAAAAATTTATCCCGAGAGCCGCTCTGCCGGGGCGTTATTTTGACGGCGGGATCTCAAAGCGGATAATGCTGTATCGTCTCATAACCGCCGAAAAGCGGGAGCTTACGGAGCTGCCGGACATGAGCGAGGCCGCCGCCGACAGGCTTTTAAAAGCCGCGCAGGATCCGCCGGAAACGCTCGACGCTCTGCTGCTTGCGGCAAAGACCCGCGCGTTCACCCTTGCAAGGCTTCGCAGAGCCGCCCTCGCGCTGACGCTCGGCATTACCTCCGACGACATTACCGCCGTCCCGTATCTGCGCGTGCTTGCGTTCAACGAGCGCGGAACGCAGATACTTTCGCGCGCAAAAACCGCGCTGCCTATTGGCACCTCGCTGAAAAAGCTCGAGCAGACGTCTGCCGCCGCGCGCAGGACCGCTCAAACAGAAAACCGCGCCGTGCGTTTGCAGCAGTGCGGTATGCCGAATTTGGAGAACGAATATTCGCGGAAAATAAGCGTTTTAAATGAATAAATTTAAAATAAATATTAAAATTTTGTTGACCTGCTTGACAAGGGCTGAATAATGTGCTAAAATATATTAGTAAATTCTTCTTCGGGGTTATAGCTCAGTTGGTAGAGCGCTTGCTTCGCATGTAAGAGGTCAGGGGTTCGACTCCCCTTAGCTCCATTCACTTCCGTTTAAAACACCCTTGATTTTCAACGGCTTCGTTGGATCGAGGGTGTTTTATTCTTGTCCGAAAAAATATACTCATAACCTCTAAATCCGCTTCGATCGTGTGTAAAATTGTACATAATATAAAAAAAGACCTCTGCGCCGTCACTAATTTTAAATTAACGAACCTTTTTCAAAAGGAGCTTTCAAAAAAACGACAGCTGACTATCCGCCCAGCTCTCCTGTTTAGCCTGACAAACGGTCTCGCCCGGCAGTAAATTGCCGATGAGCAGCGGCGAATCAGGGTCGTGGAGTTTAATGCTTCGCCGAACGTTTTCGCGGTTGGAATTTGCGTAGCAATAGCGGCAAAAATGCCCGCAGGTGTCGTATGCGCCGATATCGTTTCCGAGAACGCAGG
>CANQCJ010000073.1 GCA_947589205.1 uncultured Ruminococcus sp.
GCCTTTACCGGCGGCGGTATTAGCTTATAGCCTCTGCCTTTAGGCTTGTCCGGTTGGGTAAAGACCGCGCAGACCTCGTGAGGGGAGTCATAAAGAGCTTTCAGCGAAGCCGCCGCAAAATCAGGCGTTCCCATAAAAACGATCCTCATCGTTTTTCCTCCGCCTGCTGCTGAGGATCTACCCATTCCTCAACTATATCTATAAACAGCTTTCCGTCAAGGTGTTCCGTCTCATGGCATATCGCCTGAGCGAGAAGCCCCTCGGCGGCAAGGGAAAATTCCTTTCCGTTCCTGTCGTATGCTTCTACCTCTATTTTCATAGGTCTTGTAGTCATTCCCCATAGGTTGGGGCAGGAAAGACAGCCCTCCTGAACGTACTGCGTTTCCTCCGAACGGTAGGTTATCACGGGATTGATAAGCTCGATAAGTCCGTGCTCATCGCCCACGTCGATAACAACGGCGCGGCGCAGACAGCTGACCTGCGGGGCGGCAAGACCTACGCCGTCGGCCTTGTGCATGGTCTCCGCCATATCATCGAGCAGAATATGAAGCTTTTCATCGAATTTTTCTACTATGCGGCAGTTTTTTCTGAGCACGGCGTCGCCGTTTTTCGCGATATTTCTTATAGCCATAAAAGTTATCCCTTTCGTTAATTTATATCCCCGTTTATGTCGACGGTCAGCTTGACATTGGAAAATCTGCGGTCGGCGCAAAACGCCGCCGAAAGCTCTCTTATCATTTTTCTGAAGCCAGCCGACAGACGGCATTTTATGATTATCCTGTACCGGTATTTTCCGCCCGGTCTGCCGACCCCGCAGGGCGCGCAGCCGAGAACTCTTATCGGTACGTCGGAGCTGTTTTTCGCTAAATATTCCTTCAGCATATCGTGGAACGCTCTTGAAGCTTCTATCGCGGCGCTTTCGAGAACTGCGGCGAACGCTATCGAGCATATATCACAAAACGGCGGATAGAGCAGAGCTTTTCTGAGCTGCGATTCCTGCTCGTAAAATTCCGGATAATCCTGCCTTGCGGCAAGCTCTATAACATAGTGCTCCGGCACATAGGTCTGTATGAACGCCTTGCCGGCTTTTCCGGCGCGTCCGGAACGCCCCGCCACCTGTGTGATAAGCGAAAACGTCCTTTCGTAGCTTCTGAAATCGCCCAGAAAAAGCGATTTGTCGATAGAGACGACGCCGACAAGCGTTACATTCGGAAAATCAAGACCTTTGGCGATCATCTGAGTGCCGAGCATTATGTCGTACTCGCCCTTTTCAAACGCCGCGAAGCTGTTTTCGTAGGCAAATCTTGAAAAGGTAGTGTCCGCGTCCATTCTTAATATCCGCGCCTGCGGGAATTTTTCCGCAAGCTCGTCCTCTATTTTCTGCGTTCCCGCGCCGCTCTGAGCTAATTTGTCGGAGCCGCATTCGGGACAGCTTTTCGGAAAAGCCGAGCTGAAACCGCAGAAATGGCACATAAGTCTGCCGTTTTTTTTATGATAGGTCAGCGGTATGCTGCAATTCGGACAGACGAGCGGTCTGCGGCAGCTCCTGCAGGAAACATAGGGCGAATAGCCGCGCCTGTTGAGCAGCAAAATAGTCTGTCCGCCGCTTATAAGATTATTTTCTATTTCATTTGTGAGCCGTCTGCTCAGTATGCAGCCCGGTTCGGGTTCGTTTTGCATATCTATAAGCTCTACGGTCGGCAAAGCGTTCCCGCTGTAGCGTTTTTTCATTTCAAACAGGCTGTATCTGCCTGTTTTTGCATAGTAGTAGCTTTCGATAGACGGCGTAGCCGAAGCGAGCAGAAGTACGCAGTTATGCGTTCCGCAGCGCACGGCGGCAACGTCTCTTGCATGGTATCTCGGCGAGCTGTCGGATTTATAGGTGCGTTCGCCCTCCTCGTCCATTATTATTATGCCGATGTTTTTCAGCGGCGCAAAGACCGCGCTTCTCGTTCCGATAACGATCCTTGCCTGCCCCGAACGTATTCGTTTAAATTCATCGGCTCTGCTGCCGAGAGACAAAGAGGAATGGAGCAAAGCGACATCGCTTCCGAAATATGTTTTGAAATTTTTCACTGCCTGCGGCGTCAGCGATATTTCGGGCACCATCATCAGCGCGGTCTTTCCCTGCTTTAAGGCGTGAGAAATAAGCTTGTAAAAAACCGAAGTCTTTCCGCTTCCCGTAACGCCGTATAGCAGCGCGCCCGCGGGTTTTCCCGTGTCTATAAGGGCGCTTATGCCGTCAAAAGCCGCCTGCTGTTCATCGTTGAGTATTATTTCCTCGGGGTCCTTGCGCTCGTCCGCTTCAAGCGAAGCCGGGCGGAAGATCTCGGTCTCATAAAGCCGAACGACCCCTTTGGCTTTCAGCCTTTCTATGACCGCCTTGGTGCAGCCCGCCATGTAGCAGATCTCTTCGACAGAAGCCGCGCCGCCCTCTTTAAGCAGCTTTACGACCGCCCTCTGCTTTGTACTGAGCGAGCTCTCCTCAAGCTCATTGGAAAGATATTTTTCGCTCAATTCCGCGTTGAGCTCTGTCTTGTCGCCGACCCTTCTTTTTAGCGCGTCTGTCCTTTCAAGCGCGCCCTTGTCCTCGAGTGACAGCGCAAGGCGGGAAAGTCTGCGTTTTTCAGCCGGATCATCGCTTTCAAAAAGCGCGTCTATCCCGCTTGCGTCCGAAGCGGAAAGTACGGCCTTCATAAGCTCTGCTTCCCGATCATCGAGCGTAAGCTCTAATAGGTCGGTAAGCGCGGGCTTATAGTGTGTTTTCAGCTTATACCCGAAACCGCTCGGTACCATGCACCGGTATGCGTCATAATAGGTGCAGAAAACCGTTTCCTTGAGCCGTTCTATCAAAGCGAGCATCTCACCGCCGACAAGCGGATTGCCGTCAACGAGCGAGATAATGCTTTTAAGGCGTTCGCCGTCCGTTTCGAGCGAAAATATATCCATAACGAGAGCGACGGTATGTTTTCCCGCTTTTCCGAATGGCACAACGACCCTCATACCCGCCTTTAGTCTGCTTTCAAGCTCGGGCGGGACTAAATAGGTATATTTTTTGTCAAAGCTTGCCGCCGCGTTGCTGATAACAGCGGAAGCGGCAGTGCGCGTCAATATTTGAGCGCGGGATCCTCTATTATCTTGTATTCTCCCGCCGCAAATTCATCTACCGCTTTCTTGACGGGTCTCTCATCGAGCACCGTCTTGTTATCAAAAGCCTCGGCGGTTATCTCTCTTGCGCGCTTTGCAACGCCGATAACGAGCGAATAATAGCTTTCATTGTTCTTTAAGATCTGTACTGCTGCCGGTCTTAGCATAAATCAAGCACCTCTTGTATTTTATCTTTCATATTTTCGGCAGAAAAAGCTTCAAGTCCCTCTCCGCCGTTCTTTGCCAATGTAATTATTTTTTTAAGATCGTCAAACGCCTTGTCAAGCTCGCCGTTTATCATCACATAATCGTATTCAAAGGCGCGCTCAATGTCCGCGCGGGCGGTCGCGAGACGTTTTTGTATCTGCTGCTCCGATTCCCCGGAGGTCTCGGCTCTCCTGTGCAGCCGCCTGTCGAGCGAGGCTAAGGACGGCGGAAGGATAAAGAGCATTACCGCGTCCGGGCGTTTTTTCTTTACCTGAAACGCGCCCTGCGGCTCTATTTCAAGCAGAACGTCGCGTCCTGCCGCGATGCTTTCATCGACAGGAGCTTTTGGAGTTCCGTAGCTTGCTCCGCTGAAGGAGGCGTGTTCTAAAAAGCCGTCGTTTTTTACCGTTTCTTCAAACAGCTCCGGGCTTAAAAAAATGTAATTTATCTTGTCTTTTTCTCCGTTTCTCGGCGCGCGCGTCGTGCAGGAAACGGAGAGGAATATATCGTATTCTTTTTTGAGCATTTCTATAAGCGTGCCCTTTCCGCAGCCGGACGGGGCTGATATTATAAAAAGCTTTGCGTTATTCATTTAAGCCTTCCTCCGTTTCGTTTCCGTCTATCCTGTTCGAGAGAGTTTCGGGGATCAGGGCGGAGAGTATAACGTGATCGCTGTCGGTTATTATAACGGATCTTGTCTTTCTTCCGCAGGAGGCGTCGATAAGCGAACCGCGGTCGCGCGAATCCTGTATCAGCCGTTTTATCGGCGCGGATTCCGGAGAGGTTATGGAAATTACCCGCTCGGCAGAGACGAAATTTCCAAAGCCTATGTTTATCATACGCATAGTTCAGCCTCCGTTTTACTCGACGTTTTGTATCTGCTCGCGTATTTTTTCGATCTCGCTTTTCATATCGACCACAACGGCGGTCATATCGAGATCGGAGCATTTTGAGCCTATCGTATTTACCTCGCGGTTAAGCTCCTGAACGAGAAAATCGAGCTTTCTGCCGACAGGCTGTTCGCTTTGGATAAGCTTGTTAAACTGCATAAGATGGCTTCTGAGCCTTACGGTCTCCTCGTCGACGGCAGTCTTTTCGGAGAATATCGCGGCTTCGGTAAGTACCCTCGCTTCATCAATGTTTCTGTCCGCGACTATCTCGTTTATCTTCTGATATAATTTTTCTCTGTACGCCTGAGTTACCTGCGGCGAGCGTTTTTCTATTATTTCAACGTTTTTTTCAAGAAGCGAAAGTCTTGCGGAAATATCCTCCTGCATTTTTTCGCCCTCTGTTTTGCGCATTTCGATAAACCGCTCGAGCGCCGTCAAAGCCGTCTGTTTTACCTGCTCCCAGACCTCTTCCTCGTTCTCCTGCAATTTTACGACCGTAAACAGATCGGGCAGCTTCATGATATCCGAAAGGGACAGATCGTCAATAAGCGAGAGCTTGGGCGCGGCGGTGCGCAGGGCGCTGAGATAACCGTTCGCTATCTCCATATTAACGGAAATATCGGCGTTTACGCCCTCCTTGTTGTAGATATAGACCGCGGCCTCGACCTTTCCGCGGGATACCTGTGCGCCGAGCAGTCCTTTGAGCTTTTCGTCAAGATATCCGTAGGTCCTCGGCGTGCGGGAGGTAAATTCAAAAAAGCGATGGTTCACCGAGCGTATCTCAACGAGAATATCCCGCTGCTCAAACGCCGCTCTTTCTCTTCCGAATCCCGTCATTGATTTTAACATTATTTCATTCGCTCCTTTTTTTCAGCCGCTTTGTCATCATATTATTATAACATTTTTTTTGTGCGATAGCAATACTTGTCAACAATATATTAAAGAATCTTTTACTCTTTATTTAATATTTCAAGAAGCTCCGCGACACCGCCGCATATCGTCTCGTGCTTATGCTCGGAAAACTGCTGCTTTGATGTAGAACCGCTCAACACTGCCGCAAAGTCGGTCTCGGCGTTTTCGGCGCACAGCGCGTCTATGATATTGTCGCCGACATAGAGCGTTTCTTCTTTTTTCACGCCGAGCCCCTCGATGCACTTTAACAGACCCGTCGGGTCGGGCTTGGCGCAGCTTACGTCCTCTCCGCCGATTATAAGATCTACCGGCAGAAAGCCCGCCTGACGTTCAAAGGTCTGGACTATGCGGTAACGGTATTTCGTCGAGCAGATGCCGACCTTTATACCCTTTTCACGCAGTTTTTGAAGTCCCTGCGGTACGCCGTCATAGAAAAATGTATTTTTCACCATCTCATCGTCTGCCTTTTTGACGTATTCAACGCGCATGGCTTCGCGCTGAGGATTGTTTTCGATCCCGGTAAGCTCATCGAACGAATCGACGAGCGTTTTTCCTATAGTGTTGTAGATAGTCCTGTCGTCAGGTATCTCATATCCGAACGCGGTGAGAGTGTGCCTGAAGCAGATGCGTATGCCCTGCCATGAATCGGCGAGAGTAAGATCGAAATCGAAAACAACGGCTTTGTAGTCCTTCATGATGTTTTAGACCTTTCTGTCATTCAACGGTGACGGATTTCGCAAGGTTTCTCGGCTTGTCGACATCGTTTCCCTTAAGCACCGAGGTGTAATAAGCGATAAGCTGAAGCGGCACGACCGCTGGTATCGGCATAAGTATATCGTCCACGGTGGGCAGGGCTATCTTGAAATCCGCTACGTCGCTTTCCACCGTCTTATAAGCGTGGGTGACGAAAATAACCGTTGCTCCGCGCGCCTTGACCTCTTTTACGTTGCTGACGGTCTTATCGAAAAGCTCTCTCTGCGTCGCCACAGCAACGACCGGCATACCGTTAGTAACAAGCGAGATAGTACCGTGCTTAAGCTCTCCGGCAGCATAGGATTCCGAGTGTATATAGGAGATCTCCTTGAGCTTTAACGAACCCTCCATTGACAGCGCGTAATCGAGACCTCTGCCGATATAAAGCAGATTTCCCGCATTGATAAGCTTTGAAGCGATATACTTGCACTGCTCGGCCTGCTGCAAAACGACGCTTATTATCTCGGGAATGCCGTTTAATGCGGCGGTAAGCCTGCGGCATTCCTCCTCGGTTATCGCTTCCTTTGCGTATGCAAGCTCAAACGCGATAAGGTAAAAGACCGCTATCTGCACCATGTAGGCTTTTGTGGAAGCAACGGAGATCTCCGGTCCCGCGTGAGTGTATATGACCATATCCGCTTCACGCGCGATAGACGAGCCTTTTACATTTACAATTGCAAGCGTCTGCGCGCCTATGCGCTTTGAGAGCCTTAACGCTTCAAGCGTATCCGCGGTCTCTCCCGACTGCGACACCACGATAACGAGATCCTCCGCAGAAAGTATGGGGTTTCTGTAACGAAATTCGCTTGCCACGTCCACCGTGACGGGAACTCTTGCAAGCTGTTCTATGACATATTTTCCGACAAGTCCGGCGTGCATGGCTGTGCCGCAGGCGACAACGTAAATGCTCCTGTAGCCCGCAAGACGTTCCTTTGTCATGCCGCATTCGCTAAGATCGGGCATACCGTCGGTTATTCTCGGAGAAATGGTAGTTTTCACGGCGGTCGGCTGTTCGTTTATCTCTTTTAGCATAAAGTGAGCGTAGCCGCCCTTTTCGGCAGCCTCCATATCCCAGTCGGCGGTATGAAGCTCTTTTTCTATGTGCACTCCGTGCTTGTCGAAAACGCCCGCCTTGCCGTCTTTAAGGACAACTATCTCATCGTGCTCGAGCAGGTAGTAATTCCTGGTATATTTGAGTATAGCGGGAACGTCCGAGGCTATGAACGCCTCGTTTTCGCCTATCCCGACAATAAGCGGAGAATCCTTTCTGACAGCGTAGATAGTATCGGGAAATTCCGAAAACATGATGCCGAGAGCGTAAGAGCCTTCTATCTCGGATATAGTCTGGCGTATAGCCTTTATCGGATCACCGTCAAAGTAAAAATCGAGCAGCTTAGCCACCGTTTCGGTGTCTGTCTGGCTTTCAAATTCATATCCGTTATTTTCAAGAAAGCTTTTTATCTTCTGATAATTTTCGATGATCCCGTTGTGGACGATGCTCACTCTCGCGCTGGCGTGCGGGTGTGAGTTTACATCGCTCGGCTCGCCGTGGGTCGCCCAGCGGGTATGACCTATTCCGCAGCAGCCGTTTATCCAGCCCTCTCTTTTGAGCTTCTGCTCGAGAGAAGCAAGTCTGCCCTTTGTCTTTGATATCTTTATCTTCGAGTTTTCAAAAACGGCTATACCCGCAGAGTCATAGCCGCGGTATTCAAGCTTGCTCAGCGAATCGAGCAGCACTCTTGTACAATCCTTATTGCCTACATAGCCGACTATTCCGCACATGATCTTAGTTCCTCCTTAATAAAAACATAAAAAGATAGTTTTTGATCCATACCTTTTTATTTTATCACATACCTATAAAAAAATCAAGAGCATTTTATGAATTAAACGGCGGTTTGATTAAAGGAAAATTTAACGGTTGTATATTGTTACAAAAATCATAGATAAAGTTTGTAGAAATATACATAGAAATTACAAAAATAATTTGATATAATTATAATATACGTCAAAAAACCAACAAAATGAAGATTTTTTCAGGAGATAAATTTATGCGTAATATACTGTTAAGAGCGATAAGCATAGCTGCGGCGGCTGTTGTCTGCGCGTCCCTTTCGGGCTGCTATCTGCTGCCGGACGAGGAGGAGGTGCTTGCCGCGCCTACCGTCAAGGCGAGCGAGGTGAGCTATACTACCGTAAAGGCAAAGAGAAAGACTATCGAAAAAAGGGTCATAAACAGCGGAACGGTAAAAAGCGAACAAATGTACAACGTCGCTTACGAGGATCAGGGCGGAACGATAAGCGAGTTTTACGTCCGCGTCGGCGATGAGGTCAAAAAGGGCGACAAGATCTGCGAGATCGACACTACCGATATAGATTATCAGATACAGTTAAAGGAGCTTGACCGCAAGCGCGCTTATCTGAATACCGAGGTGCTTTATGAAAACGGCTGCACGCAGGCGGAGTATGACCGCGCGTATGTTGACGTGCAGCTTCTCGATATTGAATTGGAAAAGCTCTATGAGCAGAGAGACGGCTCGGTGCTGACCGCGCCGTGCGACGGCATTATTTCTCAGCTTGCCGATGTTCGCGTCGGCGACACCGCTTCCTCGGGACAGACTATAGCGACGATAATGCAGACCAACAAGCTTTATATCGACATAAAGCCGAACGATCTTACGCTGTTCCCGATGGGTCAGAAGCTTCAGATAAGGATAAACGACGAGCTTTACGACGGAGAGGTGTTTATGACTCCCGACGAGCTTGTCGAGTACAGAAAGGAAGAGTCCGAGAGCCATGACAAGCTTGAGGAAGGCGGAATAGATTACGATGCGGAAACGATATATGTAAGATTTTCCGATAAAGCCCCCGAGGACGCGGTGGGTCAGCTTGCCGATACGATACTCGTTCTTGACAGGGTAGAGGACGCGGTAGTTATTTCCAACAACCTGATAAAGACCGTTGACGGGGAGAAGATAGTCTATGTGCTCAAGGACGGCGAAAAGACCGCCGTGCCTATCGAGATAGGCTTGCAGACAGGTTCGCAGTCGGAGATAATTTCGGGCTTGAGCGAGGGCGACGAGATCGTCATAAGATAATAAGATTTTGGGAGAGCTATACATATGTTTACGCTTTTAATACGCAAAATGCGAAACACAAAATGGATGGTCATTTGTCTGCTGACAGGCTTTATAATGGCGTCGGCGATGATGAGCACCATACCCATATATATGAACGCTTCGCTCCAGAGAATGCTTGTAAAGGATATGGAGAATTTCCAGACGACGGAAGAGGTCTACCCCGGCATATACGCCGTTTCCTACAAGCCGACAATGGACGCGCCGACCGATACTCAGCGAAATCAGATACAAAGCTGCGTCGCTCTTGCGGAAGAAAACTACCGCGCTCTCGGCTGTCCCGCGCAGTATGAAAAGACCGTTATCGAGGACAACTATCTTTATGTAACGTCGATAGCGGTAACGGACGGAGATTCGGCTTCGCGCTTTACGCTTGCGGGAATGAGCGGAATGTGGGACAATATCGAGATAAAGTCCGGCAGAATGCCCGAGCCGGGAAAAAGAAGCGACGGAGTATACGAATGCGTAGCCTCCGAGCGTTCGCTTAAAGCGGCGGAGCTTGCGACGGGTTCGGTATATGAGATAGGAAATATTTTCGGCGCGAATAAGACCTGCAGGATA
>CANQCJ010000074.1 GCA_947589205.1 uncultured Ruminococcus sp.
CCTGCAAGCGGATCAACAGAGATCAATGGGGCGAGTGAGTGCTGCGGGAAAGCAGTGGACGGTATTTGCTGTGTTAAGGTGCTGGGGGCTGGCTGCAAGTCCTGCTACGAGCAGTACGAAAATGCAAAGCAGGCTGCCAAGAATATGGGACTTGATCCGGAGGTCGAGTATATTACCGATATGGAGAAAGTTATGTCCTATGGCGTTATGAGTATGCCTGCCATTGTGGTAAATGAAAAAGTGGTATCTATGGGCAAGGTGTTGAAAGCCGCTGATGTGGAGAAATTACTTCATAAACTTGGATACTGAAAATTGCCGTTTCTAAACTGACAGCCATTATTGATTCCGCTGAACAGAAATACATTTTGATTCTTCGGTTTCAAGTGTTGTCTGCTTCAGCAGATGTTTGTGTGAATATATCTCCTTGCTAATATGGCAAGGGGATATTTTTATGCTCATTTTTAAATGTAAGACCGCCGAAAAAGTTATCTGCTGTTGAAAGCGTAATGCAAAGATCAAAATTTAACATTCATAAATAAAGTCTCTCAGAAAAAACTGAGCGACTTTTTGTATTAAAAATTCACAAAATCCATTTGCTGTATCAGAGCGTTTTTGTGCAATCATACAAAGCTTTGGAATGAACGGCAAAAAGAGGTCAAAAAAGCAGGGAAAAAAATAACTTGTGTTACACTTATAATATAGAAAATAGTAAAAAAATAAGAATGCAAAATTTTAATTTGAAAGGAAGCGATACCATGAAAAAGGCAAATCAAGAATCAAGGCAACACTGCACGGAGATTGTGCGTCAGATGCGCAGTCAGATTTTTCGCCGGATTGCCCAATGACGACGAAGGAATACTTTCGTATTTCAAGGAGGAATTGGGTAGTATGGCGGAAAATATGCAAGCAGCTGATGTACAAAGGCGTTAGCCGGTCTTCGTGCGGTGCTGCCTTAAGAGAGGAAAGGCTCTTGAACCTGTCGGGAGACCCCTCGGAGAGCCAAATAAATTTTGGGGTTTCCCCAAAGTTTCATTTGGTTACGCTCCTCAAAAAATACCGATTTTTTAAAACTGAAAAAGAGGAGCGTATCAACTTAGCGCACAAAAATCACATCAAACAGGCAGAAAAAAATATAAGTATATCAAGGTATACTTTTTAACAGAATAATATTGTTTTTTAAATATAAGTATATCTTGATATACCTGCGGATATACGATACATACGATATTACATCGAAAGGAGTAAAAAAGATGACAACTAAAGCTATGAAATGTTCTCTCCACATAGGCAAGAAATACTCTGCCATACACAATTTGAGAGAGTATGATGAGAACAAATGGAACAAAGACGGACATATTGACAAAACCAGAAGCGGATCAAATGAGATATTAGAGCATAAGTCTCTTGAAAAGTTTTTTGATGAACAATTTGGTTCGGCGTTGTTGGAATTTAATTTAAAACAACGACCAAAACACAGCGAACGACTGATAGGATTCAAAAACGCTGGAGATTATGATAAATGCCCTGATGAGGAACGCAGAGAAAAAGCGGTCAGGGCATATCTTAAAGATCATAGTAAAAGTGTACAGGAAGCTATCATACAGTTAGGTAATCATGATAATTATATGGATATGGTTGAACAATTTGGTTCAGATAAAGCAGATAAGATATATAAAGACTATCTTATAAGCGCATATGAAAAGTGGAAAGATGAAAACCCGTCACTTGTAGTTTTTTCGGCTGTCATTCATATGGGCGAAACAAAGGACGGCTCTCCTCATCTGCACCTTGATTTTCTTCCTGTTGCTGAAAGCAGCAGAGGACTTAAAGTAAAGGTAGGTATGGAATCCGCACTTAAAAAAATTGGATTTTCAAGAAACAAAAACGAGAGTTATCACGAAACTGCATATAAAAAATGGCTTAGGCATTACCGCGCCGAACAGGAAAATGCAGCTCAGATATATTCAAATGAAAATAAACTCGGTATCATTATTCTGCATTCTGAAAAGAGTAAGGCAGGACATAGTGGACCACAGGAATACGAAGCGAATCAAGCGCGTGTTAAGATCAGTGCGGGAAAGGTAAAGGACTTCTTCGGTGCTGACAAAAAACTTCGTGAGCAAGCCGCGGTCTGAATGTAATTCAGACTGAGAAATTCCATTAAAAGAGGCTAAGGAAGCTAAAAGCCTTCTTTCAAGTTCACTGAAACCTTATGATGTCAATACCACACTTAATGTAACACTTCCTCCGAGAAAGCCCATGATAAAAGAGCTGCCTACGGCAGAGCAGATTATCAAGGCAATTCACGGGACTGATGTTGAACTTCCGTGTCTGCTTGCTATGTGGTTATCTCTCCGCATCAGCGAGGTAAGGGGATTGCAGCTTCGCGACATTAAAAACGATGTTCTGACGATCAGAAGGAGCAACGTTTGCGTTAAAGGCAAAGACGATCTGCGCGAAATTAATAAAACATATAAATCTGCAAGACAACCAAATACATTATACTTTTTCAGATGAAGGAAAAAATGCACGCCGGAATTTAAGATCATGAGACGCTTTGCCGTTTTGAAACAGCATTTTATCATAAACGAACGGCGCGGGACAAAAATTTCTCAAAAAATAATTTTCTCCCGTAAAAAAATTAATTTTATTTTTCGTTTCCGACGTCTCTTTTTTATATATTTTGCAGTATTTTTATTGTACAGATTTTTCAGCTTGTCGTCAACAAAAAATCAAGCAGGATTTTTTACTTTCGCAGCAGAGCCTTTCAATGCAAAAAAATACTTGACAGCGCATAAAACGTTTGATATAATATTATAAAACACATGACAGAGACTAAATTTTTCCGGAGGTAAAAATGGATTTTTTATTTGTCGCTCTCGGCGGAGCAGCCGGAGCAATGGGAAGATATGCGATAGGGCTTTTGCCGGTAAAAGCAAGCCTTCCTATTTTGACGCTTGCTGTAAATATTATCGGAGCGGCGCTGATAGGATTTATCGCGGGAGCTGCCGAGGGCAGCGAGAACGTATCGCAAAACGCGGTCTTATTTTGGAAAACGGGCGTATGCGGAGGATTTACGACATTTTCGACTTTTTCGCTTGAAACGCTCACGCTGTTTGAAAGCAAGGCGTATTTTTTAGGCTCGATCTATATTTTTTTGAGCGTTGCCTGCTGTCTTTTGGGCGTGCTTTTAGGAAAAAAGCTGTCCGCTCTTGCGCGCTGAAAAAAGCAAATTTAAATTGTTTTTTTAAAAAAATTTTTTCAAAATTATTTGTCCGTCAAATGCGTTTTTCCATAGTGCTTATCGCGGTATTTTTTAGGGCTTGTGCTGTGATATCTGCGAAAAGTCCTTGCAAAATGGCTGTAGGAGGAAAAGCTTAAAATATCCGAAATTTCTGTCAGCGAATAATCGGAAAATTTCAGCATATTTTCGTGCGCCTCCATGCGCTTTAGGATAACAAATTCGCTTATGTTCACACCCGTTTCGCGTTTAAAAAGCGCGGAAAGATAGCTCTCGTTCAGCTTGACTTGTTTTGCAAGTCCTGCGACGCTTATATGCTCGTGAAGGTGATAATTTATGTAGTCTATACATTGTATCACCTGCTTGGAATAGATGTTTTCTTTTTTGCTTGCAGCAACAGACCTTGTAAAATATTTCACCATCTGACGATGAATATCAAAAATTTCATCGGGTGAACCTGCCTTGTCAAATTTTTGAATGTAAAGATCGCTTGCGTTATAAGCCTTTTCCGGCTCCATGCCGCCTTCTATCGCAAAGCGGGTCACAAGCGCAGCATTGCAAATGCAAAGATACAAAAGATTTTTCAAAGGGTCGTCCGACAAATGCCCGGTCTCGGCGGAGCGTATCATTCGCTCTGCCTCCTCGACAGCGCGCATATCGCCGCTTCTAACGTACTCGTATTGAAGCATTTCCGCGCCGTATCTGTGGTGGCGGAAATCATTTTCGCGGTTGATAAATTCAAGGTAAGCAACGCCTTTATCGGGAGTCTCGTTCATAATTTTTCACCTCATAAAAAGCTTATCATATTTTTTCAATTAAGTCAAGAAAAATGCCGAAAAAACAAAAAATGTGCTTTACAACAGCACTCATTTCTGATATAATATTATCACAATAATTTTTTGGAAAGAATGATAAAAATGAAAAATTCGTCGTTAAATATGACCGAGGGGAATATCCTCAAAAATCTGATATATTTTGCGATACCGGTGCTGATAGGCAATATTTTTCAGCAGCTTTACAACGTTGCGGACACTGCGATAATCGGAAATATTCTCGGCGATAACGCCTTTGCCGCTGTCGGCGCGGCAGCCCCTGTTTACGGGCTTATGATAGGCTTCGCGGGCGGGCTTACAAACGGCTTTGCCGTAATTATCGCAAGATATTTCGGCGCGGACGACAGGCGCAGAATGACGAAAGCGGTCGGGCTTACCTACATTTTATCCGCCGCAATAGCTGTAATACTCACGCTTACAAGCATGATCGCCGTTCACCCGCTGATGCGTTTCCTGAAAACGCCCGAAAATATAATCGGCAGCGCGGAAAATTACATAAAAATAATCATGCTTTTTTCGGTCGTGACCATCGCGTACAATATGCTTGCGGGAATGATGCGCGCGGTCGGAAACAGCATGGCGCCGCTATATTTCCTTGTAATTTCAACGCTAATAAACATCGTTCTCGATCTTATGTTTGTAAAATTTTTTAAAATGGGAGTATCGGGCGCGGCATACGCTACGGTAATTTCGCAGGCGGTCTCGGCAGTGCTTTGTTTTATTTACGCATTAAAAAATTGTCCCTTTTTGATCTTTTCAAAAAAAGAGCAGATATACGACAAAAAGCTCCTGCTCGATCTTATCACTACGGGACTTTCGATGGGACTTATGTACGCGATAGTTTCGATAGGCTCGGTAATTTTGCAGGGCGCGGTCAATTCCTTCGGAACGGCGACGATAGCGGCTCACACCGCGGCGAGAAAAATAGACGACATTTTCATGCTGCCGCTCGGCACGCTCTCGCTGGCTTCCTCGACCTTTGCAAGCCAGAATTACGGCGCGGGAAAAATGGACAGAGTACGAAAGGGCATTCGCTACAGCATTATGATAGCCTGCTGCTGGAGTATTTTTTCGATGATAGTCTGCATATTTTTGCGCCGCCCGCTTATCCGCGCGCTCACAGGCACGGCGGATAAGACGATAATTTCGACCGCTTCAAAATACATCATCTGGAACATCTCGTTTTTTGTGATCCTAAGCTTTTTGCTTGTGCTGCGAAGCAGCCTACAGGGTCTCGGCAGACGGATAGTGCCCATCTGCGGAAGCATAGTCGAGCTTATTTTGAAAATACTCACCGCGTCGGTTTTCGCCCGAAGGCTCGGCTATTTCGGCATATGTATTTCGGAGCCTGTCATCTGGATATTTTGCGCGGCGATAGTTTGCACCGACTATTTTTTGTTTATCCGAGCGACGGCGAAAAATATTGACGAGGGTCGAAAAATGTACTCGCAGGGGAGGTCAAAATGAAGGGATTTTTTAAAAAATTTAAGGTCGTGAAAATTTTGCTTTGGATAATTTTTATTGTAATTTTTTTGATTTTATTCGCGAAAATTTTTATGCGCGCCTATCCCGCGTTCGGCTCGAGACCGACAAAAGCCGACCGTGAGGACTATGCAAAACGCGCGGAAAATTATTTTGACGGAAAGTATTTTACCTACCCGGCTGAGTGGGAATTGCCGGGAGTTCCATCTAATAACAAGGTCTCGGAAAAGGCAGCGATCCCGGCAGGACCGCTGCCCGCAGGCACGCCCGATTTTTCAAAAGCGCAGCCTGACGACCCCGCCGTAACGTGGCTCGGTCACTCGACCCTGCTTATACAAATGAGCGGAAAAAATATTCTGATAGACCCGGTTTTCAGCGAGCGTTCCTCGCCCGTTCAGTGGGCGGGACCGAAAAGATTTACCCCGCCGCCGATAGATATCGACGATCTGCCGGAGATAGATGCGGTGCTGATAACTCACGACCATTACGACCATCTCGACATGGACACGATAAAGCGGCTTGAAAGCAAAACGAAAAATTACATCGTTCCGCTCGGCGTCGAAAAGCACATCAAGCGGTGGATAGCCGACGACGGCAGGGTGACGGAGCTTGCGTGGTGGGAAAGCTTCGCGCTCGGTGATCTGGAAATATACTGCGCTCCCGCGAATCACAAGTCCGGCAGGGCGCTCGACAATCAGCAGACGACGCTGTTCTGCTCGTGGGTGCTAAAGGACGCGCATCATCAGATCTATGAAAGCGGAGACACCGGCTATGGCGCACATTTTGAGGAGATACACAAGCGTTTCGGCGATTTCGATCTGTTTCTTCCCGACTGCGGGCAATACAACATCAATTGGCACTACTGGCATATGTTTCCGGAGGAAAGCGCGATGGCGGCAGAAACGCTCGGTGCAAAAGCCGTCATGCCGATACACTGGGGCGCGTTCGTTCTTTCCGACCACGGCTGGGACGATCCCGCGGAACGTCTGACAAGAGCCTGCGAAGAAAAAAATATCGAGATCGCGACGCCGAAGCTCTGTGAGACTATGAGCGTAAGCGAAACGGAAAATTTTCATGAGCGCTGGTGGAGAGAGTGCGAATGATCCGCCCGCCTTTTAGAGCAAAAATCAAAATTCGCTTTTGAATTTTTTTGAAAATATAAAATTTACATATGCGCAAAACGCAGTAATATCAAGCAAAATATTATACCTCTGATAAATTTTAAAACGAATTTTTTCAAAAAATTAAATTTGCGGCGCGAAAATTCTTTATTTCAGCAATTCGTCGCTTATCCGTAAAATTTCCGGCGCTATTTTTTCTCTTTTTCGTTTTAGAATGCGGCTGTAGATCGGGTAAGCGCAAATTACTCCGATAATTCCGACAACGCCGATTACGATACCCAAAGCAAAATATTTCTCCCAACCTGGGACTAATGTGCAGCACATTCCCACGCCGAACAGCAATGAGCTTATTATCCCGATGATCAGCGAGACGGCAGCCGCTCCCCTTGCCGCGCTCTTGTCGAGACGGCGAAGCCGCTCCATCGAGGCCTCTTCCTTTGTCGGGGGCGCATATTTGTCCCTTATTTTCTTGATCTCCTCCTGCTCCTTTGCGGAATAGGTATAGCTGAAGGCTTCATTTTTTTCCTGCATGATGCTTCTCCTTTTTTATCAAATTTTTATTCGCTTTCAGTATCATAAAAGCTGCGATCAGTATCGTTATCGTGCAGACGCTCCCGCCGACAGAAGCGGTCATTACTGCGCGAAAATGCGGATCGTCCGTGCCGTATCTTGCAAGCATCGCGGTCGTCAGCGAGAGCATCGATACCATGGCTGCGACAAAATTTATCACCTTTGCAGCCGACAAAGCGGGGCTGTGCAGCCTGCGGGATCTCACAATATTTATAACCGCCATGGTGAACGCATAAAACGCGTATATCGCGTTTGCGTATATCAAAATTCCCGAATATTCAAACCCTCGGTTTTGATGCACCATAAAAATTACGATGCCCGCAAGCGCTTGATTCATAAAAAGCAAAACTATCCCGCAGGCGCGGTAACGATAAAATTCCTCCTCGGTCTTTTCCCGAAAAATATTTTTATTTTTGTTTTTCCTAAGCAGAATAATTCGCATTAAAGCAAGCAAAAAGTAATAAATTGCAAGCGAAATAAACCACGCGCTTTTATAAATTATTCCCGAAATAATTTCAATTGCGATATACAAAATATTTATCAAAAGTCCTTGATACATCGAGATCTCCGTGCGAAAGCGAACGTCCTCAAAAAAGCGCGAGCCTGATCCGGTCGAGCGAATTTTTATAAAAAATTTTGTCTGCAAAAGCATTTGCTTTTTTGCTTTTAAAAATCTCAAAAGGCGCGGAAAATTTGCAATTGTAAGCGTTAAGGAATACGCCGAGGCGATGTATGAAAAATATTCGATCGGCGCAAATTTTATCGGGACTACGAAAACCGCGATGACAAGTGCGAAGCCGAGGGCTGTTAAAAATATTGTCAGTCTTGGTGAGAAAAATATCAAATTTTTAAACCTGCGCTTCATCGCTTTTTCTCCCGAGCCTTACGGTGAATATGCTTCCCCTTCCGACCTCGCTCTCAACGGAAATATCGCCGCCGACAATATCCGCCACCCGTTTGACAAGCGCAAGCCCCAGACCGTTGCCCTGCGCGGCGTGAGAGGTATCTCCCTGATAAAATTTTTCAAAAATATGCTTTCCCGTTTCGGGCGAGATCCCGCAGCCGGTGTCGGAAATTTTTACTGCCGCCTTGTCGTTTTCTTTTTTCAGCGATACGGATACCCTTCCGCCGTTGCCGGTAAATTTAAAGGCGTTTGAAAATAAATTGTTCCATACAAGCGATAGCAATTCTTCGTCCGAATAAATTATAACATTTTCCTCGATATCCGTTTCAATGTCAATGCTCTTTTTCTCCCAAATATCCTCAAATTGCAAAAGACATTCCGCAAGCTGCTCGCCGAGCTCGAATCGTTTTGCAGAGGGGTAGATCTGCTGATTTTCAAGGCGGTTAAGCTTCAGAATATTCGTAATAAGATCTGCAAGACGGCGCGACTGTTCGGTTATCGCCTTTGCGTATTCTATCCGCCGCTCCTCCGACAGCTCGGGACTTTGCAAAAGCGTTCCGTAATTCTGCATGACCGCAAGAGGCGTTTTCAGCTCGTGCGAAACGTTGGAAATAAAATCCGTCCGAAGCGTTTCGACCCCCGAAAGCTCCTCTGCCATGCGGTTGAAATAGCTGATGATCTCATTGAATCCGTCAAACTCATCGAGTGTATTTACCGGTTTTATCCGCGCGGAAAAATCGCCTTGTATCATTTTTTTACTCGCTTCAATAATTTTTTTCACCGGGCGTTCGACCATGATTTTTCGCCGTATCCCGTCGATAGCCGTGCAGATAAAGCTTAGAAAGATCACGTTGAAAAACGTCAGTATCGCCGCGCTCCTGATATTAGCTTTTGTAAATCCAAAGTCCACCGCGCGCTGAAAAAGCGTTAAAAATACAAGCATACAGCAGGTGACGACAAACGACATCAGCAGAAAAAAGGTTATGTAACGGCGGAGCGAAAAAAGTAATTTTTTTGACCCTGCGCTCATTTTACCACCGCCTTGTAGCCGAGACCGTGGACGGTCTTTATTTCAAATTCGCCGCAGCCCTTGAATTTTTCTCGAAGCTTCGTCATGTAAACGTCAACCGCTCTCGGCGCGGTGTTTGTGTCCGCGTCCCAGAATTCGTCCATAAGCTGAGTGCGGGTAAAGGTTTTATTCGGATAGGAGAGCAGCTTGTATAAAATATTAAATTCTCTGTTCGTAAGCGAGATCTCCTCACCGCAAAGGCAGACCGTCCGCTCGTCCGCATCGAGCGTTAGATCTCCTATTTCAATGCGATGCGAATTAGCGATCCTCGCTCTGCGCAGCAGCGCGCCTATGCGCAAAAATAATTCGTCGAGATCGACGGGCTTGACCATATAATCGTCTATCCCGATCCTGTATCCGCGCTGTTTTGAAAGAATA
>CANQCJ010000075.1 GCA_947589205.1 uncultured Ruminococcus sp.
GTCGTCATGCCGAAATCCTCACTGTGCAGCTCTATGCCGATTATCGAAAATTTGTCGGTCTCCTCGCCGGCGGGAGCGTCCGGGTAGACGTTATTTCCGTCGGCATCGCGCACCATTCCTGACACGGCGAAAAATCCCTCGACGCCGCCCGTATTTGCCTTCACCCTCATAGAGTTGCCCTGATAGAAAGTATCCTTGTCCTGTTCAAAGCTGATACCCGCCTTATCGGCGTCCTTTGTCAGGTGGATATACTTGTCAAAGCCCGTACCGTCAAAGGACAGCGCAGGTTCCTTTGTCGCGGTAAGAAGCGAGGTATCGCTCACCTCAAGCGGCACGGCGTTATTTTCCTCCTCCTCATCGGCAAAGACCGAAAACGCCGGTACAGATGCAAGCATTACCAGTGCCGCCGCGGCGGACATCAATCTTTTTATCAGCATAAATCATTACCCTCTTTCAAAAATTTATAACTCACGAGCCGACATCAGGTGTCGAGTCCGAGAAATTCAAGATAATCCTTTTTAGGCATATTCGTCACCTTGGAAAGCTTCCACGAGGTGTCCTGCGGAGTGAGACGATAAGCGAGGTAGAGGATATTTTTACCGTCCTCCTGTATTACCGTCCAGCCGACGCTTGGGGGCACGACTCCGCGCGTACCGTTGGTGGCTATTTTCTTTCTTATGCCCTTTTCGTTGAGCGAGAAAAATTTCAGCTTTATATCCTTTCCGCTTGGAACGACATAAATTTTAAGACAACCGTCCTTGTTGTCCTTTACGTCGGCAAGATAAAAGCGGTATCTTCCGTCAGGAGATATGGCGTTATCGTCCGAAACTAACTCCGAAAGGTGCTGAAGATCGTTTTTGTAATAGGAATAAACGGTGCTCTTCGGATCAAGGTTCATATCGAGCGTTGTCTCGACCGATGTGCTGCCGAAAAGCATATTGCAGAGCACATACGCGACGATCCCGAGAACATAGAGCAGCAGATAGATAGTTCCGAGTATGACCTTAAGCGTCTCGTTCGCTCCGGAAGCGAAAAACATCGTTATCGCAACGATAAACGGCGGGACTATAAGTATCCAGTTGCCGTTTTTGATGTTAAAAATAAGCAGGAAGAAAACTATCGGCAAAAGCAGTACGCTTATCAGCTTTGTCATGAAAATATCTCTCGTGTAGATCATCAGCACCAAGAAAACCAAAGCCGCCAGACCGTAAACGACCAAAAAAGCCGCCTTTTTTTCCTCCACAAAAACCAGATCGTACAAAAAGCTTGCAAGCGTCAGCAGCGTAATAACTGCGGCGTAGGAAAGTGTGAACACCGACACGCACCGCTTGACCCACATATTAGAAAACCAGTCTCTCATTTTTTAAATACCCTCCGAATCTCCTAAAAAGTATCTTACACATAATTTATCCCGCGGATCAGTTGAGTATAACGGTCTCGCCGCCCGACAGTCCTCTTATTATCTCTGTATAGTCTCCGTCCTCGATACCGGTCTCAACGTCCTGCTCTATCTTCGCGCCGTCTATCAGCAGATTTACATACGAACGCTGTTTATTTTTCTTTATGGCATCGCTCGGCACGAGCACGACGTCGAGCTTGGAATATATATCGAACACGCAGGTTATCGGCTGCATATCGTTTATTTTGTCCGGCTCGTCCGCACTTACTACATAGTTGTAAACGCCCATGCCGCCGTTATCGCCGATCTTTATATCCACGACCTTGCCCTCGCCCTCGTAATCGCCGTTGGTTATTTTCACCCTCGTACCGAAATTGACGTTGCTGAGCTGAGTGTCGTAGACGACGCAGACGAGGAAATTGTTTGAATAATCATAAATCGTCCCGAGACGCTGGTTTTCCTCCACCGGAACTCCGGGCAGGATTATCTTGTGCTTGTCGCGCTGATCGCTTATAAACGATTCAAAGGACGTATCGGAATCGCTTGCAAAATAACCGTCGCAGGGGGCTTTTACCACATAATCCTCCTCGGTCGCCGCAAGATGGTCGTACTCCATCTGCTGTAATTCTACATCGGTCTGTGCAAGCTGAAGCTCCGTTCCGCTAACGCCGTCGTCGATAAGCGTCTGCACCGTTTTCTTCGCCTGTTCAAGATAGATCTCCTTTTCGGCAAGCTCATCTTCAAGATCGTCCGTTTTGAGCGTTGCGAGAACGTCGCCCTTTTTCACCATATCGCCGTCGGAAAATTTAAGCTCGTCGATAGTTCCGCCGACCTTGAAGTAAACGCTTACAGCGTCCGCCGCGCCGATGACCGCATCATCAACGTAATATCTCTGCGTAATATCCCCGACAGCCGCCTCGGCGGTCTTGTATTCAACATCGTCGGCTTTATAGATAGGCACGGCTATCTCTTGTTTTATCTCGGTTTTTCCGCAGCCGCACAGCGTGAGCGCGATACAGGCAGCAGTAAGCAAAGCGAACCTTTTCATGATAAAAAACCTCACTCATCGCATTAAAACGTATCCTAATCTATTATACCATTTTTCTTTGAAACGTGCAAGTGAAAAAACACAGATTGTATATCTGCACAATATATTTTTTGCCGTTTTGTGCATTTTAACAATCAAGCAGATAAACTATCACGGCGTTTGAAACCAAAAAACCGCGCTCTGTAAGCTTGATTTTTTCGTCCTCCGCAGTTTTTTCAATGCTGACAAGCTTTTGCGCTTCAAGCTGCACCGCGCGATTTTTCAGCCGCCGCACAGGCTCTCTCCCCCGCAGTTTTTCAAGCTCGCCGAGACTAAGCCCGTCGGAAAGCCGCAGAGACAGCATGACAAGCTCCTCGGCGCGGTCGATGTTTTCTTCTATCAGTACGTTTTTTTGTACTTTACTTTCCAAAAACTCCGAAAGCTCACGTCTGCAAGCCGTTCTTTTTCCCTCGAAGTCAGAATGCGCACCCGGACCGATGCCGATGTAGGGCATTAGCCTCCAGTATTTTAAATTGTGCCGTGAACGCGCCCCGGGCAGGGCGAAATTGGAAATTTCATAATGCTCAAAGCCTTTTTTTGCAAGCGTTTCGCAAAGCCGCAGATAAAGCGCACACATTCTCTCATCGTCGTCGGCTAAAGCTCCCATCTGCGCCGTATCGAACGGCGTACCCTCTTCGATTTTCAGCATATACGCCGAAATATGCTTTACCGGCAGAGCCGTTATCCGTTCGGCGGTAATATCGAGCGTTTCCTCGGTCTGCCCCGGCACGCCGAGCATTATGTCGCAGGAAATATTTTCAAATCCCGCCCTGTGCGCCGCAATCGCCGCTTCCCGCGCCTGATAAGCATCGTGAAGTCTGCCCAACGCTTTAAGCTCATCGTCGATAAGCGACTGCACCCCTAACGAAAGCCTGTTGACCCCCGCGCGCCTATAACCGCGCAGCTTTTCAAGGCTTATACTGCTCGGATTAGCTTCCATAGTTATCTCGGGGTCGGCAAGCTTAACGCTTGAAGCGATACATTCGAGAATTTTTTCTGCCTGCTCGGGCGGGAGCAGCGAGGGCGTTCCGCCGCCGAAATAAACGCTGTCGGCTTCTATCGCCTTAGGCTTTAACGCCAAAATATTCCTGCATACCGCGTCCGTGTATTTTTGCATAAGCTCTTCCGTGAAAAGAACCGAATAAAAATCGCAGTAGGGGCATTTTCTCAGGCAGAACGGGACGTGTATATAGATCCCCGTCACTGTCCGCCGTCCTCCGAAAAAGCGTTGTCGATAGCGTCGGCGGTCTTGTCGCTGTTTATATGCCGCCGTATAAGCTTTATTACCGCGCAGAGCGGGTAGAGCGTGAGCATTATTATCGCCAGCGACGCCCAGCAGTATACCGCGTCCTGTAAGGTCAGCGTGAAATATTTCGACATACCTTCTATCGCTTTTTTTACCGTCGGGTGAACAAATATAAACCCGAAGCCGCAGAACACCGGCGAGGAGAACACCGCCGCGCTTATGCCGAGAAACGCGCTTTTTGCAGGAAGCGAGGAAAATTTTATTGATACAAAAATTATCATGACAGCGTAAATTATCAGCGCGATGCTTTTGGAAATATTTGCGTAAAACTCCAGCATAAGCGGCGCGGCGATCGCGTTAGCCGCCGAAAAAACAAGAAAATATTTCATCGCACGGTCTATATCCTTCATATAAGCTCACCTCAGTCCTCATCGAGCTTGAGCACCGCCATAAACGCCTCCTGCGGCACCTCGACCGTGCCGAGAGTGCGCATACGCTTTTTGCCCTCCTTTTGCTTTTCGAGCAGCTTTTTCTTTCGCGTTATATCGCCGCCGTAGCACTTGGCGAGTACGTCCTTTCGCATAGCCTTTACCGTCTCGCGCGCAATGACCTTGCCGCCTATAGCCGCCTGAACGGGTATCTCAAAAAGCTGCCGCGGGATATTTTCCTTAAGCTTCTCACAGATCCTCCTGCCCCTCGCGTAAGCTTTATCCGTGTGGACGATAAACGAAAGCGCGTCCACGACGTCTCCGTTGAGCAGCACATCGAGCTTGACAAGCTTGCTCGGACGGTAGCCGCTAAGCTCGTAATCGAACGAAGCATAGCCCTTTGTACGCGATTTTAACGCGTCAAAAAAGTCGTAAACTATCTCGTTGAGCGGCAGCTCGTAATGCAGATCGACCCTGTTTTCGTCCAAATATTCCATATTCTTGAAAACTCCCCGCCTGTCCTGACAGAGATCCATAATATTTCCCACATATTCCGGCGGCGTAAAGATATCCGCCTTTACAAAAGGCTCTTCGGCAGAAGCGATAAGCGCGGGGTCGGGATAGTTTGACGGATTGTCTATCATGACCGTCCTGCCGTCGGTATAGGTTATCCTGTAGATAACGCTCGGAGCGGTCGTGATAAGATCGAGCGCGTATTCTCTTTCAAGCCGTTCCTGGATTATCTCCATGTGGAGCAGTCCCAAAAATCCGCAGCGAAAGCCGAAGCCGAGCGCGGTCGAGGTCTCCGGCTCAAAGGACAGCGAAGCGTCGTTTAAAGCGAGCTTGTCGAGGGCGTCTCTTAGGTCGGGGTACTTTGCGCCGTCGGCAGGATAAATTCCCGAAAAGACCATCGGATTGACTTTTTTATATCCCGCAAGCGGTTCGGCGCAGGGCATATCCTCTCTTGTAACGGTATCTCCTACGCGGGTATCGCCGATGTACTTGATAGAAGCCGCGATATAGCCGACCTCTCCCGCGCTCAGCTCGCCTATCGGCACAAGGTCGGACGCGCCCATATAGCCGACCTCGGTCGTCTGAAAGACCGCGCCGCTCGCCATGAGCTTTATCGACTGCCCTGTCCTTAGCGTGCCCTGCATAACTCTTACATATATGATAACGCCCTTGTAGCGGTCGTAAACGCTGTCGAAGATAAGGGCCTGAAACGGCGCGTTCGGGTCGCCCTTGGGCGCGGGAATGTCGGTCACAATGCGTTCCAACGCTTCTTTTATGTTTATCCCCGCTTTAGCCGAAACTCTCGGCGCGTCCATCGCGGGAATGCCGATGACGTTTTCTATCTCCGCCGCGACTCTTTCCGGGTCGGCGGACGGCAGGTCTATCTTGTTGAGCACCGGGAGCAGCTCGAGGTCGTGTTCGAGCGCGAGATAGGTGTTAGCAAGCGTCTGGGCTTCTATCCCCTGCGAAGCGTCAACGACCAGCAGCGCGCCCTCGCAGGCGGCAAGCGAACGCGACACCTCGTAGTTAAAATCCACATGACCCGGAGTGTCGATAAGATTAAAAATATATTCCTCACCGTCGTCGGCCTTGTAGCTGAGCCTTACCGCGCGCGCCTTGATGGTTATTCCGCGTTCACGCTCGATATCCATGTTGTCGAGCAGTCTGTCCTCCATGTCTCTGAGCGCGACAGTTTCGGTAAGCTCCAATATCCTGTCGGCAAGCGTTGATTTTCCGTGATCTATATGCGCGATTATGCAAAAATTTCTTATTTTTTCCATATCAGCCATTTATATTACCTCTCTCGATTTTTTCTATTAGATTATTATAGCACATCTATATAAGGTTTGTCCAGAGAGTTTTTGTAAAACTTTTTGAGTTTGCGCTCATTTCGGCTTCTTTTTTGTATAAAATCCATATTGCTTTTTAAACTATTATATAGTATAATATAAGTTGCCGGAAAATTTTCACGAAAGGAGTCTGCCGAAAAACATGAGCGATAGACCGAACGCCTTACCCGATTACAGCGTTTCCATGTCCGTTTACGCGGGGGAAAAGCCGGAGTTTTTGAAGCTTAGCCTTGACAGTATGCTCTCGCAGACTCACCCCTGTAAAGAGCTGATACTCGTCTGCGACGGCAGGCTCGGCGATAAGCTTGACGAGCTTATTAATGAATATGAAAAGCAATATAAAAATATTATAAAGGTCATTCGCTTTGGATCGCCAAGAGGCGTGGGCGGCTGTGCGAACGCCGCGTTAAAGGCGGCTGAAAGCGGCTATATCGTTAAAATGGATTCGGACGATATAGCCTGCCCGGACAGATGTCAAAGGCAGCTGTCGCTTTTTGCCGCCGACCCCGATCTCGATATGTGCGGGGCGTTTATCGAGGAATTTGATTCGCAAAGCAATGAAAGGCTCTCGATCAAGCGCACGCCTGTAACTCACGAGGAGATAATGCGCTATGCGAAAAGGCGCAATCCGTTCAACAATCCGACGCTTGTCTATAAGCGTTCAAAGGCGTTGGAGGTCGGCGGGTATTCCAAGATAAAACGCTGCGAGGATTATGATTTTGTCGTTAAAATGCTTGCTAACGGAGCTAAGGGAGAAAATATCCCGGAGGTGCTGGTAAGATACCGCGTGACGGCGGACAACCTTTCGCGCCGCAAAAACGCCTACAACACCCGTTCCTTTATCGCCGTGCGCTGGAAAATTTTCCGCTCGGGCTTTTCGTCCTTCAGCGATTTTCTTATCCCCTGTTTAGCGCAAATAACGCTGTTTATCCTGCCCTCGTCGCTGACGGGAAAGCTTTACAAGAAATTTTTAAGGAACTAAACAAAATGAAAGCTATCAAAAAAAACGCCGCAAAGCAGTATATAAAGACTATGCTCCAAAAAACGCTGCTGCCGCTTTGCTATAACGCGGGAGTGTTGTTTTTAAAGCCCGACAGCAGGCTTATCCTGTTTGCCGACAGCAACGGCGATACGCTCGATGAGCGCATGAGACTGCTCAAAAATGAGCTTGCCTCGCGCGGGTATAGCTGCGAGGAATGGTGTCTTGACTTTTCAAAAGCGGGCATGATAACGATGCTTAGTTATCTCTGCCGGTTTATGTTCAGATTTTCCCGAGCGCGCGCGCTTGTCATCTGCAACTATTTTCTGCCGGCGAACGCCTGCAAAAAGCGCAGGTCCACAAAGGTCGTACAGCTCTGGCATTCCTGCGGGGCGTTAAAAAAATTCGGCTATTCCACGCCGAATGATATTTCAAAGGATTTCCACGGTTCGGTCAGCCGCAATTTCGACCTTGTAACGGTAAGCTCCCCTTACTGTGTACGATTTTTCGAGGAAGCGTTCTCACTTCCCCCGGGAATAGCGCGTCCTGCGGGGGTAAGCTCGACCGATGTTTTTTTTGACAAGGGCTATGAAGCGCGCTGTAAAGCAAAGCTTTATGAAAAATACCCGCAGCTTAAAAACAAAAGGCTGCTGCTTTATCTGCCGACCTTTCGCGGCGACGCTTCGCACGCTTACACGGTCGGTACGGAGGAGATACGAAGGCTCGAGCTTGGTGAAAATTGGTTCGTCGCAGTGCGCACCCACCCGCGGGTAACGCCGCCGACGGACGACCTGCCGGGTCTTGAGACAAACGAGCTGTTAGTCTGCGCGGATATGCTTATAAGCGACTATTCCTCGGCGGTGTTTGAATACGCGCTGCTCGACCGCCCGATGCTGTTATGGTGTCCCGACCTTGAAGAATATCTTGACGAGCGGGACTTTTATCTCGATTTCGTTAACGCTATGCCCTGCCCGATAGTTTCTTCAAGTGACAAGCTCAATGCCGCCGTGTGCGATACTCTAAAAGGCTTTGAAAACGGAAAATATATCGGATTTGTAAAAAAATATATGTCCGCCTGCGACGGGAATGCAACAAAGCGCATCGCGGACTTTATCGTGAAAAAAGGAAAGGAAATTTAGCTTATGCGAGATTCGACGGAATATTTTTATACAACAAAGGGTCAGCGCAGGACCGGTATCGGCGAGATAATCAAAGAGCACAAGGGTCAGGCGAACAAGATCATACGATTGTCGATAGCGAATCTTCAAAAGACCTATAAGGGCGCGCTGTTAGGACCGCTCTGGGCGGTCGTAAAGCCCGCGTTCACGCTGTTCATACTCTGGTTCGCGTTCGCGGTCGGCTTGCGCGGTTCGGGAAAGGTCGCGGGTTATCCGCGCTTCATCTTCATGCTGACAGGCTATGTGCCGTGGTTTTATATAAGCGAAGCGATATTGGGCGGCGCGCGTTCTATCCGCAAAAACCGCCAGTACGTCACCAAGCTGACCTTCCCGATGTCGAACATAATGACCTTTTCCAACCTCTCCCCGCTCTATATCCATTTTATACTTACAATTATAATGTACGTCGTGCTGATAGTAAAGGGCTACTGCCCGAGCGTTTACAATCTTCAATTTTTCTACTACTGTCCGCTGATGTATATTTTCTTCCTCATACTGTCATGGACGACCGCGCCTATGTCGGCGTTCAGCAAGGATTTTGAAAACCTGGTAAGCTCTGTCATGACCGGAATGTTCTGGCTCTCGGGAATAATCTGGAACACCTATACCGTTGAAAACGAGACCATCAGAAGGCTCATGTACTTAAACCCGATAAATTATTTCATCAACGGCTACCGCAAGACCTTTCTTTACGATACCTTTATCTTCGACCGCGAATATCTGACAGAGACCGCCGTCTTTTTCGCCGAGATGATAATTCTGATACTTTTGGGAAGTCATTTTTACAAAAAGCTGCGCCGGCTTATACCCGATGTGCTTTAAAAAGGAGGGAAACGCAGCATGGAACTGACAAACAACGGATCCGAACGGGAATTGAACGCTGCTTCGGACGAAAAAGCTTATGACGAAGCCGAAAATACGGTTTCGGAAACGCCTGAAACGGTTTCGGAAACGCCGTCGGAGCAGGCGGCTCAAGCCGCAGCGGAAAAGCCCGAACCGTCTGCAGCGGCGGGAGATTTTTTCGATATCGACGATCTGCCGGAGATAGACCGTTCAAAGCCGCCCGCGATAGAATTTGAGCACGTTTCAAAAAAATAC
>CANQCJ010000076.1 GCA_947589205.1 uncultured Ruminococcus sp.
GTCCGTCGCGTCGAGATTTCCGTAGCGGATATTGTCCATGACCGTACCGGTGAAAAGATTTACGTCCTGCAAAACGATGCCGAGCGAGCGGCGCAGATCGTCCTTTTTGATCTTGTTGATGTTGATTCCATCATATCTTATCTTGCCGTCCGCAATATCGTAGAAGCGGTTTATCAGGTTGGTGATAGTAGTCTTGCCCGCGCCGGTCGCTCCGACAAAGGCTATTTTTTCGCCGGAATTTGCAAATATCGTCACATCGTGCAAAACGATCTTTTCCGGAACGTATCCGAAATCCACACCGTTAAGCTCTACGATACCCTCGACCCTTGTAAGGGTAGTCGTACCGTCCCCGTGCGGGTGCTTCCAAGCCCATATGTTGGTGCGTTCGGCGCATTCGACAAGCTCATCGTTTTCGCTGTACTTAGCGTTTACGAGAGTAACATAACCCTCGTCCGTTTCGGGAGTTTCGTCTATTAGAGTATAAATTCTCGTCGCGCCCGCGAACGCCATCGCTACGGCGTTTATCTGCTGGGAGACCTGCGAAATGTTGTTGCAGAACTGTCTCGTCATTCCGAGGAACGGAACGACGACCGCTATGCTCAGAGCTTTTCCGGAAAGCGAAACGTTCGTTATGCCGCTTGTAAGCAGTATGCCGCCGACAAACGCCATGAGTATGTACATGATGTTTCCGATATTTCCCATTATCGGCATAAGGATATTAGCATATTTGTTGGCGTTTTCCGCGTCCTTGTTGAGCTGACCGTTTATCCTGTCAAAATCGTCCTTAGAGCGCGCTTCGTGGCAGAATACCTTTACGACCTTCTGACCCTCGATCATTTCTTCGATATATCCCTCGACCTTACCGAGCGACTGCTGCTGCTTTACGAAATAGTGCGCGCTTTTTCCGCCGACATTTTTAGTAACGATGACCATAAGTATAACGCCGGAAAATACCAGCAGCGTCATCCAGAGGCTTAGATAAAGCATTACGATAACGAGCGTAACAAGCGTTATTCCCGCGGTTATCGCCTGCGGCAGAGCCTGCGAGATAAGCTGACGGAGGGTGTCTATATCGTTGGTGTAATGGCTCATGATATCGCCGTGGGGGTGAGTGTCGAAATATTTTATCGGCAGCTTTTCCATTTTAGCGAACATCTTCTCGCGCATTTTCGCAAGATGACCCTGAGTTATTACCGCCATATTGACGGTATAAACGGTGGTAGCCGTTAATCCGACGGCGAAAAGACCTATCATAAGACCGATTATCCTTGTAATATCCGGCTTGACGGCTTCTATCGCAGCGTCCCCGCCCTTTTCGGCGTATACCTCGACGCCTGTTTTTATCGTGTCGATAAGCCTTTCCTGAAGCAGCGAGGGAGTCGCGCCCGCTATCGCGCTTAAAACGATACAGACGATAACGAGTATCAGCCGCTTTTTGTAGTTGGCAAAAAGCTCTCCGATTATCCTGCCTATCTGCGGCTTAGGTGCGTTGGGATCCTTTACATATGGCTGTCTTTTAGGCATTTTCACTCGCCTCCTCGCTCTGTTTATTTTGTGAATGGTAAACTTCCTTGTAGATCTCGTTGCTTTCAAGCAGCTCCTCATGAGTGCCGACCGCGTTTATTTTTCCGCCGTCAAGAACGATTATCATATCCGCGTCCTGAACCGAGGAGATCCTTTGCGCTATTATAAGCTTTGTGGTATCGGGTATTTCCTCTAAGAACGCTTTTCTGATAAGCGCGTCGGTGTGGGTATCGACCGCGCTTGTCGAATCGTCGAGAATAAGTATCTTCGGCTTTTTGAGCAGAGCGCGCGCTATGCAGAGACGCTGCTTCTGACCGCCTGAAACGTTGGTACCGCCCTGTTCGATGTAGGTGTCGTATTTGTCGGGGAATTTCTGTATAAATTCGTCCGCCTGCGCGAGCCTGCATACTCTTTCAAGCTCTGCGTCGTCCGCGTTTTCATTGCCCCAGCGCAGGTTGTCCTTTATCGTTCCTGAGAACAGTACGTTTTTCTGCAAAACGACCGCAACGTTGTTTCTCAGCGTATCGAGATCGTATTCGCGCACGTCCCTTCCGCCGACCCTTACCGTACCCTCCGTAACGTCGTAAAGCCGCGGTATAAGCTGTATCAGCGAGGATTTTGAGCTGCCCGTACCTCCGATAATGCCGACGGTCATGCCGCTTTTTATGTGAAGCTCTATACCCTCGAGCACGTTTTTCTGCGCGTTGACCGAATAAGCAAAGCTTACGTTTTCAAAGTCGATGCTGCCGTCCTTTACCTGCGTTATCGGCTGAGACGGGCTTTTTATCGTGCTCTCGTCCTCGAGGACCTCTACTATTCTTCTTGCGGAGGCTATCGACATAGTTACCATAACGAAGATCATAGAGATCATCATAAGGCTCATAAGTATCTGCATACTGTAGGTGAGCATACTCGAAAGCTCGCCGACGCCCATAGCGGTCTCGCCGCTGCCGACTATCTTGTAGGAAGCTATCAGCGAAACGACTACCATCGTCACATACATACAAAACTGCATGAGCGGGGAGTTAAAGGCGAGTATCTTTTCGGCTTTTGTAAAATCACGCCGAAGCTGCTGAGAAGCCGCGTTGAATTTATTTATTTCGTAATTTTCTCTTACATACGCCTTTACGACTCTTATACCGTTGACGTTTTCCTGAACGGATTCGTTGAGCGCGTCATACTTTTTAAAGAGCCTGTTAAAAAGCGGCATGGTCTTGCTTATCATTATGCTTAGACCTATTGCAAGCACGGGCACTACGAACAGATAAACGAGAGCCAGGCTTCCGCTTAATTTTATCGACATAACGAGCGCGAAAATAAGCATGAACGGACATCTTACCGCTATTCTTATTATCATCATGTAGGCGTTCTGAATGTTGGTAACGTCGGTGGTCAGCCTTGTCACAAGGCTGGAGGTGGAGAATTTATCGATGTTTGCAAAGGAAAATTCCTGCACCTTATAAAAAAGATCGTGTCTTAAATTTTTTGCAAAGCCGCAGGACGCTTTAGCGCAGTAATAGCCGCTCAGTGCGCCGCACAGCAGCGAGAGCAGAGCCATTATGAGCAGTATCACGCCGTATTTGACGATAAGCCCCATATCGCAGTCGGCTTTAAGCTCGTTTACAAGTCCTGCTGTTATGAACGGGATAATACATTCAAGCACGACCTCTAATGCAACGAATACCGGAGTTAGTATTGAATCCTTGGTGTATTCTCTGACGCATTGAGCAAGTCTTTTTATCATTCGTCAGTTTCCTCCTTCATAGTGAGAATATTGTTTTTTATCATATCGCAGACCTCAAAAAAGGTCTCGAGCTTGTCGGGCGGTATATTCTTTTTGATGTTTTTTTCTATCCGCTGAAATTCCGCTATCTTTATAGCGTTGAGCCGCCTGCCCTTTTCGGTTATCACCAGCTTTTTGAGCCGTGCGTCCTTTGGAACAGCCTGCCGTTCAACGAGACCCTTTTGCTCCATAAGGCAGATCATTTTCGACACCGTAGCCCTGCGCACGCGGAATTGCTTTTCAATATCCCGCTGAAAAACGTCACGGTGCTCGTTAGCCGCAAGATAGCCGAGTATCCAGCCGTTGCCGCCGCTTATCGCCGTCTCCTCGTCGGACTTGGGAGACCTGTTGCAGATACGGTAGATCATATTTGAGATCATGCGAAGCTCCGCGCCGATATGCCTGCCCTCGAGCGGCATAGCCGTTTCCCCCATAAACATTCCTCCTTTATTAAATTTGTAAGCGCACATACAGTTTACAAGCTTACTGTCAGCCGTCTTACAATATTATAGCACACTATCCAAGCTTCGTCAATGAATATTTTGTGAAAACTATTAGAAAAATACGGCGATTTTGCTTAACATAATTTTTACATAAAATTTAAAGTATGTTATCATCATTTTGATTCTTTAATGTCATTATAAAGTAGAAAACCGTATATAGATCAATTTCCGAAGAGGTCGGACGTATGACAGGGTACGGATTCTAACATCTTACATCTTAAAGCGAAGCGTTCTGACTTCTAAAAAAGGGGGAATAAAAAAGTATGAGCGAGCTGAGTTTAACGCAGGAGATACTCGGCTTTGCCGCACAATATCGGGAAACGCCCGAGGAGACTGCGCCGGATAACACGGAAAAAGAGGAGACAGAGCTTATCGGGCGTGCGTGCGAGGATAAAAACGCTCTCGAGGAGCTTTATATAAAATACAAAAAGGACGTTTTTGCATTCAGCTATTCGCTCTACGGCAATATAACGATCGCGGAGGACTGCGTTCAGGAGACGTTCATACGCCTTCCCGCCGCGGCGGGTAAATTCAGGAGCGGCTGTTCGGAGGCGGCGTTTATCTTAGGGATAGCCAAAAACGTTTCGCGTGAGCTTTACAGGAGCGAGATGAGGTTTTTAGCTTTAAAGAGAAAGCCGGAAAACGAGGATATGCCCTATCCGCAGACGGGTATGCTCGAAACGGTGAGAGCCTTGCCGAAAAAATACCGCACGATAATAATGTTAAGAATAATAAGCGGCATGAGCTTTAAGGAGATAAGCTCATTATTGAGCATTCCGGAAAGCACCGCAAGATCGCGCTACAGGCGCGCCGTTGAAATGGCGGCAAACGAATATAAGAGAAAGGAAAAAACGCAAATACAAAGAAAGGATGAGGCAAAATGAAAGACGGCAACCGGACGGAATTTGCAGAATACGAACGAAAGATAAAAGAATGTCTCGAATCTGATATTTCCCGTGTGTCGTCCAATGCGGGCAGCTTTGCGAAGATAGCTCAAAGCGCATACGAGCCGCAGGAATCCGTTAAGCCGAACAGAATGCCGTTTATATTTTCGGCGGTCTGCGCGGTGCTTACTCTCGCGGCTCTCGCCGTAATGGATATTACCTCGGGGGACTTCGGGTACAGCTACCGGCCGGGCGCGGCTTGTTCAGGGATCGAGACGGCGGCTGCGGAAAACGCGGAGGAAGAGACGGAAGAGATGGAAGAAAAGGATATGGAAACGCTCCTTGAGCGTTCCGTCAGAACACGAGCCGAGATAATAAGCACCGACCTGCGGGTAAGCAGGTACGAAAACGGAAACGCTTTGAGCAACGATTATTCGCTCAGCTATGAATTTTACTTCCCCGAAAATCGTTCGATGACCTCCTACGGCACGGTGTACACATATATTATCTGCGAGGGAGAGCTGCTTGTAAGCGACGGCAAAACGCTTTTTTACAAAGCGGGCGAGGTTTCCGAGGTAAAAAATATAAATTTCAAAATGAAAGACGACACGAGCACAAGCGAACCTAAGGTAATGATAATAAGCTGCTTTGTGCGGATAGGCGCGCGCACGCCTGAAAGCTGCAATGCTGTCGGCATATATACGACCATCGAAAACGCCGAGTATAAGAATGAAGAGACGGCAAAGGAAAGCACGGATATCGCCGAATATATCTATGAGCCGAACTGTACAGAAACATGGCGGATAAAAGAAAGCGATGAAAACGAGCCGATGCTCGCTTACAGCACCGATTATCTGAAAACGGCGGGAGAAGCCGATATGGTGATAATAAGACAGCAGGACAAAAGCGTTTCGGCGATAAGCGGAGAGATAAGCGTGCAATACCCCGATCCGCTGAAAAGCTATGAATACGCCGAAATGCCTATAGGCGATATCGAAGAGCTTGAAGGCTCTAACAACAGCTTTGTCTTTGCCGCCGTTATCCCAAAGAGCGGCGAGCAGGCGAAGATAAGTCCGGTATATACGGCGGACAGTATCAAGCAGGGCGAAAAGTAATGATAAAAAATAAAACTATTAAAGAACAAAAAAAGGAAGCAAAGGACGTATTTTTTTCCGAGGACGGGGAGAATGCGTCCTTTGCTTTGTGGAAAATCGAATAAAAACGGCGATGATAATTGTTTGATATGTATATTGAAAAAATTGTAAAGGTATGTTATAATGCAAAAGGAGCTGCGGAGGTAAGCTCATAAAAATAAATAACTGCCTTTTCGGGGCTTGTAAAAAGCCCATAATAAAAAAATCAAGCTTATAGAAAAATGTCTGAAGCAGGTTAAAAGAGTATGCTTGCGTAAAAGACTGAAAAAGAATATTTTTGCCGCATTGCGTACTCATGCCTGCCGAATTTACGGAGGATAAAAAATGAGTAGTGCTAAAAATGCAGGAAAGCTCGATGCCGCAAAGGGCCGTATAGCCAAAAGCGAAAGGAGCGCGCCTATAAGCGGCAGTGAAAAAGCCTGTTCGCCTACGGGGTTCATGGTCATAAAAAGGGTAAACACAAATGGAGAAAAGTATTAAGGTGTTCGATACGCACGCTAACGTTATAGGTTCTACCTATCCGAAAAGGGCGGCGGGACTTGTTAAAAAGGGTCGTGCGGAATATGCCGACAGCCTTAAAAGCTCCATAACTCTTTTGGACAAAAAGGCTTCGGAGACCGGGGAGGTAATAAACATGGATAATAACATAATAGATTTTAACGCGCGGGAATTTTGCTTTGACAAGGACTGTTCGGAAAAAGCCGGAGCGCGTATGATGCTGACCGATATTTTCGGCGAAAACACGGAAGCGTTCGAGATAGGCGACAACGAACGGACGCGGACGCAGATTGTCTGCACGAAAAAACTTGAAGCGGACAGCAGTTATATTTTCAGGTTTGCGATGACCGGCGGGCATAACGAGCTTGACGAGGTTGTGACGCAGCTTGTCGCTGTACCGTTTGACGGCGAAGAGCCGACAAAGGAGGAAATGGACGAGGGCCGGGTCTATCCGCTTAACAGGAGCCGTTTTAAGCCGTCAATAAGCAAACGCTGCGGAGAGAGCATTTTAAGAGTGTTCGAGATACCGTTCAATACCGGAAAAAGCGGAAAGGTGCGGCTTATGTTTATTTCTCAGCACGCGGTCTGCTGCATTATGAAGGCGCACGAAACGGCAGACTATGACGGCTTTGAGGATCTTAGCTTTGACGAATGGTACAGGGAGCGGAGGGAGCTTCTCAAAGAGGATACGCCTGTAAGAGAGCTGAATCTTAGCGGCGCGGTGATAAATGAAACTTTGCTGGAAAGATTTATAGAGCTTGCCGGTCAGGGGTATAACATCAATCTTGCGGGAGCGGTAATTTATACCCCCGACAGCGAAGATGACAGTGAAGAACCGAAAGACACCGAAAGCGGTGAGAGGATATACGGCTTGAAATTTGCGTATGAGGAGCTTAAAAACGCATACGAGGACAACAAGTCTCCGGCAGCCGCGCAGGTGTTGGAACGGCTAAGGCAGGAGCTGGACGCGGACATCGGATAAGGATTTTCAAGGGCGTTTCCCGAAAAAAGGGGAACGTCCTTTTTCGTTCATAAAAAATTTACGATTCACACTACTGCAATAGTGTTGACAAAACCGCAAAGACGTGTTATCATATAATTACAAACTATCGCGATAGTTTAATTGATACAGGAGGCATAAAAATGGATATCAAGCTGTTTAATTCGGAATTAAAGGTCATGGAGGTGCTCTGGCGCGAGGGCGACCTGCCGGCTAAAAGGGTCTCGGATATTTTAAAGGAAGAGATCGGCTGGAATATGAACACTACCTATACGGTCATAAAAAAATGTATCGCAAAGGGAGCGATAAGCCGAAGCGAGCCGAAATTCATCTGTCATGCCGAAATAAGCCGCGAGGAGGTAAGGCGGTATGAGACCGACGAGCTTATCGACAAGATGTACGGCGGTTCGGCGGATAAGCTCGTAGCGTCGCTTCTCGGAAACAGAAGGCTGACCCCGGAGGAGATCCGAAATCTGAAAAAAATGGTGGAGGAGCTTGAATGAGAGAATTGCTTATACATATGGGCGTTTCATCGGGGCTGCTCATAGCGGCAATACTTGTATTAAGGGCGCTGTTTATAAAACGGCTTCCCAAAAGACTTTTCAGAGCTTTGTGGATAATAGCGGCGGCGAGAATGCTGCTGCCGTTCTCGATACCGATACTTCCCGCGGCTGAAGCCGCACACGTTCAGCCGAAAGAGTATAATGTCATTGAAAGCCGTGCAGATGAAAAAATTATCGTTCAGCCTGAGTATAAGAACGAAGCCGTCCTGCACACGGAAAATGACGCGGATAATTTCAGAACGGAAAAAAGCAGCGGAAAAAAAGCGAGCCTGCCGGGGATAATATATTTTTCCGGCGTGATGATAAGCGTTCTGTACTTTGAGATCTCTCATATGAAAATAAAAAAACGCTGCGGAAGATCGCTGCCGTTATGGCGCGGAGAGCTGAAAGGAAGAAAAATAAGCATAAGAAAAAGCGACGAGACCGCTTCGCCGCTGACATACGGAGTTTTCCGAAGAGTTATAATCTTGCCGGATAAGAGCTATACACGCGGAGAATTAAAATATATCCTCGCGCACGAAACGCAGCATATTTTAAACCGCGACACGCTGTTAAAGCGCGTTATCGCGGCGGCTGTCTGCCTGCACTGGTTCGACCCGCTCGCCTGGGCGATGCTCGTTTTTTCCGAAAGGGATATCGAGCTTGCCTGCGATGAAGCGGTGCTAAAGAAGCTCGGCGGAAGAAGGGAATATGCCATGACGCTTATCGGCATAGCCGAAATGGGCGCGCATACCGCGGCATTCTTCGGGGGAAGCTCTGTCAAAGAAAGGATAGAGATGATAATGAGATACAAAAAAACAACAATAGCCGCAGCCGCAGTTTCGGTCTGCATAGCCTTGGGCAGTCTTGCGGCGTTCGCTTCGGAAACGCAGAACAGTGAAGCAAACGAAAAAGCTCCCGCCTTGACGGCGCAGAGCAGTATTGCGGAAGGTACTGCGGAAGGTGTAAGCGATGAAAGCGCGGAGGACAGTACAGACGACAGCAAGGCGGAGCTTAATGTTGAGGTGGAAGCAGACGAGGAGAGCGATGTGGATCTTTCGATGAGCTATACCTTTACCGAGGATCAGCCGGAGCTTACGAGCGAAGAGACTGACGGAAACGGCAAAGAGCTTATCGTTGAATACAGCGAGGAGGACGGAAAGGGAAGTCTTGTATACAAGGACACCGACGGAAACGTTATAGAACAAAGAGAGGGCACTCCCGAGGAGCTGGGCATAGTCGACGAGGGTGTGACGATAGGCGAATTTGACGTGGAGTTTGACGGAAACAGCATTTCGGGCGGTATCGCGCAGGAGGACACTGCTAAGGATATCACCGCGGAGGACATAGCAGTGTCCTCCTG
>CANQCJ010000077.1 GCA_947589205.1 uncultured Ruminococcus sp.
AGAGAGCAAGACGCGGCAGATGAAGGAGTATGTGGAGGATTCCATGCTTGAAGCCGGTTTTCGGCGCGACTGCGCGGTGCTTGCGATAGGCGGCGGTGTCGTGACCGACCTTGCGGGCTTTGCCGCGGGAACGTTCGGCAGGGGAGTGCCGTTTGCAAATTACGCCACGACGCTGCTTGCGGCGGCTGACGCTTCGGTCGGCGGAAAGACCGCGGTGGATACTCCGCTCGCGACAAACCTGATAGGTCTTTTCAATCAGCCGAAAAAGGTCTACATAGATATAGACGCATGGAAAACTCTCCCGCGCCGACAGCTTTCGAGCGGACTTGCCGAGACGATAAAGCACGGCTGTCTCGGCGACAGGGAGCTGTTTGAGTATCTTGAAAAAAATATCGAAAGGGTTTTCACGTTCGACGCGCAAACCTGCGAATATATAGCCGAGCGCAATTGTGCGGTAAAGTATAATGTAGTCATGCGCGACGAGCGGGAGGCGTCGCTGCGCGAGGTGCTCAATTTAGGACATACGGTCGGCAGAGCGATAGAAACGCTGAGCGGCTACAGACTGCTTCACGGCGAAGCGGTAGCCATAGGCATGGCGGCGCAGGCAAGGCTTGGAAACAAGCGCGGATATATAAGCGATGAAAATACTCAAAGAGTAATAAAGCTTTTTAACGCCGCAGAGCTTCCCACGGAAATACCGGAATATATAGACGTTGACGAGCTTGTCAAGAAGCTTTATACCGATAAAAAGGTAAGAAACGGCAAGTTAAGATTTGTTTTCCAGAGAGAAATAGGCGGCGCCGTGGAATTTGAAAACGGCAGATACAGCGTTGAGATACCGGAGGAAGAGATAGCGCAGATACTGAAAGAGATGTGAAAAAATGAGCCAAAAAAGAGAGAAATACATAAACCTCGCCGTCTGTGCCGCAGCGTTTTTGTTTATGCTGTTTCTGACAGCCATAACGCCGTATTTCAGCGACGACTGGCATTTCAAATTTGTCTGGAAGGACTTTGGTCCTACCGATAACGACGAGCTTTTGCGAAGCTTCGGCGGGCTTATCGAGTCTGCGGCAAATTATTACAAATATTCCGGCGGAAGAGTGCTTTGTCATTTTGTTCTGTTTATATTTGAAAGCATTGACAAGCGGATATTCGACATTGCAAACGCGTTTGTATTCGCGATGTTTGCGCTGCTTATCTGTAAGCTGATAAAGCGTGACAGAAAGCATGGTACAATGTGGCTGCTGCCGCTGATATTCATATATATATTTGTCTTTTATAAAGATTTCGGCGATGCGATGCTCTGGGAAGCGGGCGCGGTAAACTATCTCTGGTCTGCGTCATTGCTGCTTTTAGCCGCAAAGCTTGCGGATACCGATATTGAAAAATTATCCGTCGGAAAATTTATATTTACCTGCATAATAGTTTTTCTGTCGTCGATGACCAACGAGGTCACCGGAGGAATGTTGGCGATACTTATTTTCTTAACGCTTTTAGAACGCAAGGGCAAATTATCTTCAAAACACCTTTTGCTTTTTGCGGCGCTGACAGCCGGAACGGCGGTACTTTTATCCGCCCCGGGAAATTATAGCCGTTTGGATAGTATGGACAAAGTAAAGCTGTCGCTGCTTGGAGCTATGCTGAAATATTTTGTATTTTATTTTGTATTCAGCTGGCCGTTTATATATATTAACATTTTTTCCATATTGTATTTTTACAGCGAAAAAAAGAATATTATATCGTGCATTGTACAGCACAAATATTTTGCCGCAGGCACAGCGGGAATACTCGTGTTGTTTGTGACAAAGCTCGCTTATTCACGGCCTGTTTTATTCGGCTTTTCGTTTATTGCGATTTCGGCGGGAAGAAGCTTTTTCAGGCTTAAAACCGATATATCCGAAAAAATAACTTCAAAGCGTCCCGACTTAGCCGTAAAGCTTTTGAGAACCTTCTTTTATTCAAATATTTGTATGTGCGTACTGATAATAATAAGATATATCGACTGTCTCGAGGATCTTATAGTTTACACGTCTCTTACTGTATTTATAGAGCTGCTGACCTTTGCGGTAATAAAAATAATTTCTACCGAAAAAGGCAAAGCCGAGTTTGCACAGACGGCTCAAAAGAACAAAGCTTTATTTTCAAAGGCCGCAAAATTCGTACCGTCTGCCGCTCTTGCATTAATTTCCGCATCGTTGATATCAAACATAGTTTATCAGACATTTCTTTATGCCGGCGATGTTGAGCAGTTAAGCGATTTTTTGGAAGAGGTATACATATGTGCGGAAGAGCAGGGAGATTTTGAAAATATGATGATACATTCATACGAAGATGATTCGCCTGTAGCCAATATAATGGTAGAACGCATATACGGTAAAAAAAGTAAGCTTACTCCGTACGCGCTTTGTCTTGAATCATGCAGCAATTATTCATTCGTATGGTTATATAAATACTGCGCTTACACCGGCTACACCGGCAGAGGTTATTAGAGAAAGAGATGTGAAAAAATGAGTCAAAAAAGAGAAAAATACATAAACCTCGCCGTCTGTGCCGCAGCGTTCGGACTTATGCTGTTTTTAAATTTTATAACTCCGTATTTCAGCGACGACTGGCATTTCAAATTTGTATGGAAGGAACATTATACGGTTGAGAATGATGAGCTTTTGCGAAGCTTCGGCGGACTTCTCGAATCGGCTGAAAATTATTATAAATTATCCGGAGGAAGAGTGCTTTGTCATTTTGTGCTGTTCATATTTGACAATGCAGACAAATGGGTATTTAATATAGTAAATTCGCTGATGCTCGTGCTGTTTGCGCTGCTTATCTGTAAGCTGATACAGGGGGACAGAAAGCAGGGCATGATGTGGCTGCCGCCGCTGATATTCTTATATATATTTGTTTTTTATAAAATTTTCGGCGATGTAATGCTCTGGGTCTCCGGTGCGGTAAACTATCTCTGGCCGGCAGCTTTACTGCTTTTAGCGGCAAGGCTGACAGAAAACGATATAAAAAGAATATCTGTCGGAAAATTCATATTTACCTGTATAATAGTTTTGCTCTCCTCGATGACGAATGAAGTAACGGGCGGAATGTTAGCGATACTTATTTTCTTAACGCTTATAGAGCGCGGGGACAAATTTTCGGTAAGGCACGCTTTGCTTTTTGCAATGACGGTCATGGGGATAGCGGTCATCGTTGCCGCTCCGGGGAATAATGTCAGGCTTGTAACGATGTACGAATCTCAATCGCCGTTCGCAACGCTGAAGCTTTATTACGACTATTATTTTCGGTACTGCTGGCCGTTTATATATATAAATATTTTTTCTATCGTGTACTTTTACAGTAAAAAAAAGGATCTGATATCGAGCATGGCGGAGCATAAATATTTTGCCGCGGGCACTGCGGGTATACTGGTGTTGTTTGCGACGAGACTTTTTATTGAAAGACCTCTGCTGTTCGGCTGGTCATTTTTGGCAATCGGGGGGGGGTCGAGCATTCTCCGCCTGAAAGACGATATTTCGGAAAAAATAAGCTCAAAGCAGCCCGGACTTGCGGTGAAGCTTTTAAAAACCTTCTTTTTAGCCAATATCTTTATGGGCGTACTTATAATCACAAGATATATCGTGATTTTTGAGGATCTTATCGTATACTCCTTGCTGACAGTGTTTATTGAACTGCTGACCTTTGCGGTAATAAAGATAATCTCTGCGGAAAAAGGGAAAGAGGAATTTGTTCGGGCGGCTCAAAGGAACAAAACGGCGTTATCAAAAGCCGCAGGATATCTTCCGAAAGCCGCGCTTTCGATAGCTTTTATAGTAATGACTGCCGATACGGCATATCAGACCTATCTTTATAACGGAGACGTCAAGGAATTTAACAGTTATATGGAGAAGGTATATGTTTGTGCGGAGCAGCGCGGAGACTTAGATACGGTCAAATATCTTGAATATGATGGGACCGATCTGGTAGGGGCTATAATACAAGAAAGAATATTCGGCAAAAAAAGCGATCTTGTTCCTCCGACGATGTGTATAGAATCCTGCAATGATTATACATTTTCATGGATATTCAGATACTGCGAATACACCGGCTATACCGGCAGAGGTTATTAGAGAAAGAGATGTGAAAAAATGAAGCAAAAAAGAGAAAAATACATAAATTTCGCCGTATGCGCCATAGTGTTCCTGTTTATGCTTTTTCTGACCGCCATAACGCCGTATTTAAGCGACGACTGGCATTTTAAATTTGTCTGGAAGGATTTTTATCCGGTTGAAAACGATAGGCTTTTAAACAGCCTCGGCGGGCTTATCGAATCGGCGAAAAATTATTACAAATATTCCGGCGGCAGAGTGTTATGTCATTCTGTTCTGTTCATATTTGATAATGCAAATAAATGGATATTTAATATAGTAAATTCGCTGATGCTCGTGCTGTTTGCGCTGCTTATCTATAAGCTGATAAAGCGCGGCGAAAAGCGAAGCACGCCGTGGCTGCTGCCGCTGATATTTTTCTATATATTTATGTTTATAGAAGATTTCGGCGACGATATTCTATGGGTCTCCGGTGCGGTAAATTACCTATGGCCCGCAGTCCTGCTGCTTTCAGCCGCAAAGCTTGTCGATACCGACCTTGAAAAAATGCCCGCCGGCAAATATATCTTCACCTGCTTTGCAGTTTTTCTCTCCTCGCTCACAAACGAAGTAACGGGCGGAATGTTAGCGATACTTATTTTCTTAACGCTTATAGAGCGCAAAAGCAAATTTTCAGCGAAGTATATCCCGCTTTATCTGCTTATAGCCTTAGGGATAGCGGCGGTCGCTGCCGCTCCGGGAAATTTCATCAGATCGAATAAGATCGAAGAACACAGCATTTCGTTCATACAATCGCTCAGGAGCTATTATGAGAACTATTTTGACTGGTGCTGGGCGTTTATCTGGCTGAATATTTTTTCGGCATTGTATTTTTATAATAATGCAAAAAAAGGTTTGATAAAGGAGATCACAGAGCAAAAATATTTTGCCGCCGGCACTGCGGGGATATTGGTGCTGTTTGTGACAAAATTCACCTTTACCCGCCCGCTTATTTTCGGACTTTCATTTATAATTATTTCTGCGGCGAGAAATTTTTATCGTCTCAAAAAGGACATATCCGAAAAGATAAGCCGCAGTCAGCCGGAGCTTGCCATGAAGCTTTTAAAATGCTTCTTTTATGCAAATATTTATATAGGCGTGCTTATCGTCGTAAGGTTTGCAGAAGAGCTCGAGGATCTTATCGTTTATACTTTGCTGACCTTGTTTATAGAGCTGCTGACCTTTGTCATAATAAAGGTGATCTCTACCGAAAAAGGCAAAGACGAGTTTGCACAGACGGCTCAAAAGAACAAAGCGGCGTTTTCAAAGGCCGCAAAATTTGTACCGTCTGCCGCGCTTGCGTTAGTCTCGGTCTTGCTGACCGCTGATATTGCGTTTCAGGCATATCTGTATAACGGAGACGTCAAGGCGTTCAACGGCTATATGGAGGAAGCATATATCTGTGCGGAGGAACAAGGAGATATTCGGACGCTTGAGCATCTTGAATACGAAAATGACATAGTAGGCGGCATAATGGTCATGCGTATATTCGGCGATCTAAGCAGATATTCTCCGTATATCATGTACACAGATTCATGCAATTATTATACATTCTCATGGATATATAAATACAGCACATACACCGGCTATACCGGCAGAGGCTATTAGAGAAAGAGATGTGAAAAAATGAAGCAAAAAAGAGAAAAATACATAAACATAGCCGTCTGTGCAATAGCGTTTTTGTTTATCCTTTTTCTGACAGCCATAACGCCCTATTTAAGCGACGAGTGGCATTTCAAATTTATCTGGAAGAACTTTGGTACTACCGATAACGACGAGCTTTTGCAAAGCATAGGCGGGATCTTTGAATCCGCGAAAAACTATTACAAGCTCTCCGGCGGCAGAGTATTGTGTCATTTTGTGCTTTTTATATTTAACTGTGCGGACAAATGGATATTCAACATAGTCAACTCTCTTATATTCGTGCTGCTTTTGCTGCTGCTATATGGTCTGATAAAGCGCGGAAGAAATAAAAGCACGCCGTGGCTGCTGCCGCTGATATTCTTATATATATTTGTCTTTTGTAAAGATTTCGGCGATGTTATGCTTTGGGAGGCAGGCGCGGTAGATTACCTCTGGCCTGCGGCGCTGCTGCTTTTAGCCGCGAAGCTTGCGGATACCGACATTGAAAAAATGCCCGCAAGAAAATACGTTTTTACCTGCATAATAGTTTTTCTGTCGTCGATGACCAACGAGGTCACCGGAGGAATGTTGGCGATACTTATTTTCTTGACGCTGATAGAGCGCAAAAGCAAATTTTCAGCAAGGTATATCCTGCTTTTTGCGCTTATAGCCGCAGGTATAGCGATAGTCATTGCTTCACCGGGAAATTATATCAGATTAGGCATATATGACAATACAAAAATGCCGCTGTTATTATCTTTACGGATATATTACAAATATTATTTTGATTACAGTCTGCCTAATATATATATCGGCATTTTCTCTATAGTATATTTTTATGGTGAGAAAAAGAATATTATATCGAGCATTGTACAGCATAAATATTTCGCCGCAGGCACGGCGGGTATGCTGGTGATGTTTGCAGTAAGGCTTATCTACCTGAGACCGCTGCTGTTTGGCTGGTTATTTTTGACGATCGGGAGCGGGACGAGCCTCTACCGCCTAAAGGACGATATTTCGGAAAAAATAAGCTCAAAGCAGCCGGGTATTGTGATAAAGCTGTTAAAGACCTTCTTTTTAGCAAACCTTATTATGTATGCTTTTATACTTCTGAAGTATATTAAAAATCCGGCGAATATTATAGTATATGCCATGCTGACCGCGCTCATAGAGTTTCTGATCTTTGTTGCGATAGCGCTTATAAAGATCAGCGAAAATTCTGCCGAGGGGAGCAAGGAAAGGCTTGAGCGCGCGGCGGAAAAAATAAGAGCGGTCTTTTCAAAAGCCGCAAAATTCCTGCCGTCTGTTGTACTTTCTCTCATCTGTATGACCCTGACCGCCGACATTGTATATCAGACATACCTCTATATCGGAGATATAAAGGCTTTTAACAATTATATGGAAGAAGTATACATTTGTGCGGAGGAGCAAAACGGTTTAGATTCTGTAGAGCATTTAATGTATGGCGATAATTGGCTTATTACTACAATGGTGCATAAAAAAATATTCGGCAAAACAAGTCGTTTTATTCCGGGTACCATAGGCGCAGATACATGCAATAATTATGTATTCTCATGGTTATATAAATACTGCGCTTACACCGGCTATACAGGCAGAGGCTATTAGAGAAAGAGATGTGAAAAAAATGAAGCAAAAAAGAGAAAAATACATAAATTTTGCCGTCTGTGCCGCAGCGTTTTTGTTTATGCTGTTTCTGACAGCCATAACGCCGTATTTTTGCGACGACTGGCATTTTAAATTTGTCTGGAAGGATTATTTTCCCGTTAAGAACGACGAGCTTTTGCAAAGCTTCGGCGGGCTTATCGAGTCTGCGGCAAATTATTACAAATATTCCGGCGGAAGAGTGCTTTGTCATTTTGTTCTGTTTATATTTGAAAGCATGAACAAATGGATATTCGACATTGCAAACGCGTTTGTATTTGTGATGCTTGCGCTGCTTATTTACAAGCTGATAAGGCGTGACAGAAAACAAAGCACGCCGTGGCTGCTTCCGCTGATATTCATATATATATTTGTCTTTTATAAGGATTTCGGCTCCAATATGCTTTGGGAATCCGGCGCGCTGAATTACCTTTGGCCTGCGGCGCTGCTGCTTTTTGCGGCAAAGCTTGCAGATACCGATATTGAAAAATTATCCGTCGGAAAATTTATATTTACCTGTATAATAGTTTTTCTGTCGTCGATGACCAACGAGGTCACCGGAGGAATGTTGGCGATACTTATTTTCTTGACGCTGATAGAGCGCAAAAGCAAATTTTCAGCAAGGTATATCCTGCTCTTTGCGCTTATAGCCGCAGGTATAGCGATAGTCTTATTATCTCCGGGCAATAGTGTCAGATCCGATTCAACGGCGAAAATGAAGGTGCTCACATCTATCTGGCTATATACCGGCTATTATTACCGATTCTGTCTGCCGTTTATATACATAAGCATTTTTTCGATCCTGTATTTTTACGATTTTAAAAAGAATATTCTGTCGAATTTGGCTGAATACAAATATTTTGCTGCCGGCACGGCGGGTATACTTGTGTTGTTCGTGGTGAGATCTGCTTTTACAAGACCTCTGTTATTTGGCTGGGCATTTTTGGCAGCGGGGGGGGGGTCGAGCCTCTACAGGTTAAAAGACGATATTACCGAAAAGATAAAACAAGATCAGCCCGGTCTTGCGATCAAGCTGTTAAAGAGCTTTTTCTATACAAACCTTTTTATAGAGGTGTATGTTATTTTAATAAATATTAATAAACCAAAAGATATTATTTTATATATGGATATCTCTGAAAATATTATTTTAGTCACTTACCTGTTTGTATTTATGGAGCTTACTGCTTTGATCTTAATGAGGTTTATAAAAAATTCAACTCAAAAAGACAAGATCAAGTTTGTGCAGTCGGCGAAAAAAGTATCTGCGGTGTTTTCAAAACCGGCAAAATTTGCATCTATAGCCTTATCTGTAATGATAATTGCTTTCTCGATCTCGTACATGGTAAAACAGACCGATCTTTATATAACAAACGTAAAGGCGGTAAACAGCTATGTGGAGGATGTATGTATTTATGCGCAGGATCACGGCGATTTTGTTATGAAGGGTACTCTAAATTTGGATAATGATTCATATTCGGATTATATGAAGTTTATGCTATCAGAAATTGGCAAATTTGAATTTGGCGAAAGCAGCAGGTTTACCTCCTATTTATTGAAATGTGAAACAGGCGGTGATAATTATGCATTCCTGTGGCTGTGTAAATACATAAAATACACCGGCTATACCGGCAGAGGCTATTGAAATTTTTACGAAAGGAAACTGATAAATGGATATAAAAATAACTCCGTCAAAGCTGACGGGCACGGTAAACATACCGCCGTCAAAAAGTCAGGCTCATAGGCTGATAATAGCCTCGGCTCTC
>CANQCJ010000078.1 GCA_947589205.1 uncultured Ruminococcus sp.
CTTTCACGGGCAGTTCAGAAATTCCGAGGGAGAGCTTTTTGAAAGGCTCTCGAAAAATGCCAAGCTTGCGATCGCCTGCGATATGCCGAGCGGAGTTGATTCTCTGAGCGGTTCGGCAGCGGCGGGAACGTTAAAATGCGATATTACCGTGACGTTTCACGCAAAAAAACTCGGCACGGAGCTTTACCCCGCGCGGGAGCTTTGCGGAAAAATCATCGTCCGCGATATAGGCATACCGAAAAATTGGGAAAATGAGCTTAACGACAAAACGCAGATATTTCTGCCAAAGCCCGATGAATTGCGGCTAAAGCCGCGTCCCGCGCATTCTCACAAGGGCACGTTCGGCACGGCGCTTATCATTGCCGGAAGCCGCGAATATATCGGCGCGGCGGCGGTATGTTCCCGCGCGGCGTTAAGAACGGGGGCGGGCATCGTTCGGCTGGCAAGCTGTGAGACAGCCGCCTGCGCTATAGCAAACGGCGCGCCCGAATGCGTTTACGATATTCTGCCCGAGGATATTGCCGAGCACGAAAAGGTCATATCGGAGCTTGTCAAAAAAGCGGATTCTGTCGTCGTCGGCTGCGGAATGGGAAACAGCGAGAAAACCCTGTCGGCGGTAAAGACGGTCATAAAAAACGCGGTCTGTCCGGTAATTATCGACGCGGACGGAATAAATCAGCTTGCGGCGCATATAGATATATTAAAGGACAAGAGCTGCGATGTCGTTCTTACCCCGCATATCGGCGAGCTCGCAAGGCTGTGCGGCGCAGAGGTAAAAGACGTTTTGCAAAACCGTTATGCGCTTTGCAAGGAGTTAAGCGAAAAATATTCCGCGACTATACTTTCAAAGGATTCGTCGTCGATGATATTTTCATACGGCAAGGTCTATGCCTGCTCGTTCGGCAGCAGTGCGCTGGCTAAAGGCGGTTCGGGGGATATGCTTGCGGGAGTTATCGGTTCGCTTTGCGCGCAAGGCTATCCGCCGGAAGAAGCCTGTCTGCTTGCCTGCGCGATAGTCGGATATACCGCCGCAGAGCTAAGCAGGGAGCTTTCGCCGTCGTATATTACCGCGACCGATATTATAGGGCATTTCGGCAAAACGCTTGCGGCTTTTGAATAAATATCAAGAGGGTGTTTTTTTGAAAAAGCTGCTGCTGATTTTTGTGTGCGCTTTAACGCTTTGTTCCTGCGGAAAAAAGGACAGCGCGCCGGAAAAGCTTGCGGAAAATTTTGACGTAAACGCGAGAATTTGTGACGGAGCTTTTGAAGCTGAAGCGAAAATGAGCCGTTCGCCGGAGGGCTGGCAGATAACCGTCACGTCTCCGGAAACTATCGAGGGAATGAAAATAACGCTTACGCAGTCGGACTGCCGTATCGCGTTCAGCGAGCTTGCCTATAATGTTAAAAGCGACGAACTGCCGGAAAATTCCCCGCTGCGGCTCACCGCCCGCGCACTCGACAAGGCTGCCGCCGCAAAGACCTCCGGCTCGCTCGGGGATCTCGATTATTCGCTGAGCTTTAAGGACGGCAGTCCGCAGACGTTAAAGATAGGTTCGAGCATAACCGCCGAATTTGACGGATATAAGAAAACGAATAAGGAAAAATAAAAAAACGCGCGCCTTTTTCACAAAGCGCGCGCTGATTATTTTTAATTGAGCCGGGAATTATTCGGCGGTCATCGGGCACTCGATAATGTTTCCGTCAGCATCATAGAAGGTTACGTCAACGATATAGAAGTCAGCCTGGTTCGGAATGCTCCATCTCATGAAGCAGAGATACTGAGGATCTTCGATAGCCTCGAACGGTCCCATGATACCTACACGTCCGCTCTCAACATAAGTAGCCCACTCGGAGGTCCATTCGCCCTCGCTGATGTCGGAATTTACTTCCTTCCAGGAGTTGTCAGCGCCGACCTTGGTAGCGATAGAGCCCATGAAGTTACCGGGAACGAGAGACTCTGTACCTGTTGAGGTATCGGTGAACATACCCTCCGCCTTGGTCATGAACTCGATGTCGACGGTCATGATGTTTGCAAGCTCATCGGTGTGACCGGCAAACAGCTTGCTCATATCGAACTGTACCTTCGGGATCTTGTAGCCTGTTCCGGCATCGTTAAGATCGAGGACCTGAACGCGGAGCATCGGTACGCCCTCTACCTCTTCGACAGTGGCGGTGATGTGCGATTCATCGGTTCCCTCATAGTCCTTTTCAGCGAAGGGTCCGAAGAAATCTTCAACATTCATATCGGTAGTGAATTTAAGAGAAGCGTTCTCGTAATTCTTGAGAGTTGCGGGCATTTCGGAAATGTCCTTAGGACCTTCCGCTTCGCCTTCGCCTTCACCCTCGCCCTCGGCGGCGGACTCATCGGCTGCGCTCTCGTCTGCAGCGCTTTCTTCAGCAGCGGATTCCTCGGCGGCAGACTCCTCAGCCGCGCTCTCCTCTGCAGCGGATTCCTCCGCAGCGCTTTCCTCTTCAGCCGCGCTTTCTTCTGCCTCGGCAGCTGCGCTGCTGGTATCTGCGGCGGCGCTCGATGTATCGTCCTCTTTATCGCCGCAGGCGGTCATCATAGAAGCCGCAAGCAGAGCGGCAACTGTACACGCTAAAAGCTTTTTCATAATTGATTACCTCCAAAAGAAAATCTTCTGTTTTGTTTTTTTATTTATATAGACAATTATATCATAATGCGAAAAAAGTTTCAATTATCTATTTGCACAATCTTGATGTTTTGTTTTGTACATTTTTTTGTAATTTTAACTTAAAACGCTGCTGAAAACGATTTCACAATCGTATATTTTTAACAAAACGTTAGCAATTTTACGCTATCAGATACCGATACCTCTTTTTTGCAGAAAGCCGACCGAGGCAAACGTCAGCGCGAGCAATACCGCCGAGCAAAGAAGCAGGAAATATTTTTCTTCAAAGCTGCCCGAGGACATCGAAAAAAGATACAGGCTTTTCAGATCGTCCTTCAACATAAAATTGCAGATGTAATACATTATTGAGACCATATACCCCGCTGTGCAGCTTCCTGCCGCTCCGGAAAAGAAAAAGCCTAATGAACCGAGAAAAACCGCGCTTGCAAAGCCGCCTATAAAGTGCCGCACGGTGACATCGCTTTCGCAGCTGTGCATTATTACCGTAAATACGCCGAATATTACCGCAAATACGCCGAATATTACCGCAAGAAAAGCAACGGAATACGCCGTTCTGATAAGGCATACCGAAAGATAGTCTGTGCGTTTTGAACGCACAAGGCTGCGGATATTTTCATTTTGTTCGGGCATAAAAACGGGCGTCAGCAGGGCGGTCCCCGTTAATGACAAAAACATTTCCAACGGCTGCGCGGACTCCCGCGGGTCTAGCGAGGATATGCCGAAGGCCGCGGGCGTTATAAGTGTTATGACGAGCGCGAGCATCAAATGCGGAAATGTGTTATGCTTTAGATTTACGGCTGCGATCCTTAAATAATTTGACATTGAAAACACCTCTCCTTTTCATTTCAAAAATAACGGCGGTCAGCAAAACTGCAAGTAAGGAGATCACCGTAAAAAACAGCCGGTTGAATACGATCGTATGCCATTCATTTTGGAAAATATCATATCCCAAAAGCGAATTGTGACGCATAACAAAGGTAAAATTTCTGATACTTCCCGTAAGCTCTGATGAAGCAAAAATGCTTGCAAACCACCATGCGCCCTGCACAAAAATTGCTATAAGTCCCGATGATATCTCGGTGACGAGCATTCCCGCGGCGGTCGACGCCATGATGTTGGGGATAAGCCAATAGACCGCAGTTTTCAGTATTGCAAATTTGTCAAGCTCGTTGTCGGGGTAAATTTTTTTTACATTTGCAAACGCAAGCAGCGCGGTAATAAATACAGGTATAATCATTGTGAAAACGAGCGAAAAATATCTTGTGAAAATAAGCCTTGCAGATGTTATTTTTCTTGAATAAACAAGCTGCCGCATACCCGAGCTTTTATCGCGCTCCGAAAGAAATACGGCTAAAAAAACCGGCAGGGTCGACACTATTATCCCGAGATAATCGCAAAAAAGCCGCGCATACGCTCCGGTAATTTTGTCGTCGTTGTAAAACCGCTCCCATTCTTCAAGCGCGTCCTCATAGGTTTTCGGTATCCGCGAAAAATTGCCGATAATATTTTCATCGCTGTATTTTGAACCGCCGCCGATAATTTTGTCGGCTTTTCTCATAAGCTCTCGAAAATCATCGTATGTAAGCGTTGGCGGAATATTTATTTCGGGGATATTCCCGTCTGTATAAGCAAGACCTCCGTCCTCGCCCATAACATAACCGCTTGGTTCATAATCATCGAATTTTTCAAGCGTTTCTTTGGTGATCCCCGATAATTCCGTGATGATTTCCGCAAGCTTTTTCCTGTCCTTTTCTTTTAGCTTCACACATTTATAAAATCCGTAAGGATATGCCGAAAATTCCCCCGAAAGATATTCGCCGACAAGTCCCTCAATTGCAGCCGGCATCATAATTTCGGGGACTTCTTTTTCAATCGTGCCGTAATCGGTTTGCCCCTCGATGGGTTTTTCAAGAGGTTTTTTACAGTCGTTTGCAAACTGCGTAAAATAAAAGCCGAACAAAACCACGCAATAAATTACGAAAACAAGCGAAAAAATTATTTTTTTGCACTCTTTTAAAAACAGCATTTTACACCCCTCCCGAAACATCGCAGCCATTGCTGTAAAGGCAGTAAATATACGCGTCCTCGAGATTAGGCGGAGTAGCATTTGCTTTTATCCCGGGCTTATCCTCACAAATTATCCGCACGGTGACATATTCGTTCTGCACGAGCATTCCGGTCACAATAAACCGCTTTTTTATTTCGGCAAGATATTTTTTCTCGGCGTTTATCGTAAAAACCTTGCCGTTTGTGTTTTCAAGAAGCCGTGAGACCGTTCCCCTCCAAAGGATCTCTCCGCCGTTCATGACCGCAATATCCTCGCAGGTCGCCTCGATATCTCCGACAATATGCGTTGAAAGTATCACAATTCTTTCCTCGGCGACCTCGCAGAGCAGATTTCTGAAGCGTATACGCTCCTCCGGGTCGAGTCCCGCAGTCGGTTCGTCGACTATCAGCGTTTTAGGGTCGTGCAAAAGCGCCTGAGCGATACCGAGACGGCGTTTCATTCCGCCCGATAACGCTTTCACCCTTTTGTGCCTTTGTTCTTCGAGATTAACGCGCTTTAGCAGCATTTCTATCCGCTCTCTTCTAAGCGTTTTGTCCATTCCCGAAAGCAGCCCCAGATAATCGAGACTTTCCCAAACGCTCATTGTCGGGTACATTGAAAAGTCCTGCGGAAGATAGCCGATGATACTGCGTATCTCACGCGCGTTTTCTATAGGTATCCCGCAGACGCTGATACTGCCGCCTTGTATCGTGTGAAGCGCGGCGAGGCATTTCATCAGCGTAGTTTTACCCGCGCCGTTTCGCCCGAGCAGCCCGAGCATACCCTGTTCAATTGTAAGCGTCACGTCCTTTAAAGCCCTTTTCCTGCCGTAAAATTTGTCGACATGACTTATCTCGATCCTGTTTTCCATAAAAATTTTCCTTTCATAAAAAATATAGCACAGCCTTTTTTAAGCTATGCTATAATGATAAACCTATTTTTTCAATTTTTTATCTGCTTTCAAAAATTTTTTCCGCAGAAAAATTCAGCCGCTGCTTTTGCGCCGCCTTCATAATTCTCCAATGTTAATTTTCCGCCGCATTTTTCGCATATTATTTTACAGATATATAACCCGAGTCCGAAGTGAAGCCTGTCGGGCTCCTTTTCGTCCCGAAAAAACGGCTGAGCCGCGCTTTTTAACGCTTGCTGAGAAAAGCCCTTTCCGTCGTCGAAAACGGAGATTTTCAAAATATTTTCCGTTATGCTCACATCGGCTGAGGCATGATTTTTCGCATATCTTGCCGCGTTTGAAATTAAATTTTCATACACCTGCATGACAAGCTCTGCGTCGATAAAAATATTTTTATTTTCCTTTGGAAATTTGCTTTTGAATTTTTCATTGCATATCAAATTCCCGGTCTCGTTAAGCTGCATAAATAATTTTTCGGAGGAAATTTCCTTTATATCGGGCGCAATATCCTCTAACTTTTGCACGGCGTTCATTTTTTGCGTGTAATGCTCGAGACGCGTTATCTGTCCGCTCATCATTGCAAGCACGGACAGCATTTTTTCTTCGGTTATTTTTCCATCGGGAACGTATTTTTCTAAAAATTCCGCATAGCCCTTCAGCACGGTGAGCGGAGTACGCAGATCGTGTGAAAACGCTGAATTAAGGCGTTTGCGCTCTTCGAGAGAACGCCACATCTCACGGTTGTTTTTATCCAATTGACAGCGCATTTCTTCAAATGCGCCGCACAGCGTACCGAGCTCGTCCTTTTTGTTGTATTCGATCTTGAAATCAAGCTGATTATCGGCGATCTTCCGTGAAGCGTCAAGTAAAATCGTGATAGGCTTTTTGAGCTTTCTTTTGTAAAAAACCGCTCCCGTGAGCGCAATACAGCCGAATATCCAGAGCGGTATCAAAATACATTGAGCATAGCAGATTATCCAGTAAATAATATACAGACCTGCGGTTTCTTTTGTAAATTTAACGTGTTTATCACTGTTTACCATCACTATAGAACCGTTGTATTCTTTCATTACATAGACGATATTATCATTTTCAACGCCGTATTTTTCCGTGTACCAATCCTGAAGATCGTTTGTGCCGAAACCGATAAATGAAGCGCCGATCATCGTCGGGATAATACATATCAATATATACCGCATCAATGCCCATTTCAGCGAGCGAGATCTTTTCACCTTTTCCATTTGTAGCCCATTCCCCAGACAGTTTCAATATGGTATTCTTCATCAAATTTCGCAAGCCTTGCGCGTATTCTCCTGATATGCTCCGCTATTACCGAGCTGTCGCCCTGAGAATCATAGCCCCATATCCTTTCATAGATACGCTCTTTATCAAAAACCTGTCCGCAGTTTACCGAAAGCAGCTCGATTATCTGAAAATCCTTTTTAGCGATATCGAGAATTTCTTCGCCGACCGAAACGGTTTTCCCCGTGTAGTCGATAGTCACGTTACCGAAATACCTTACATTTGCCTGAGCTTTTATCCTGTGGTCGCGACGGATATGCGCCGAAACTCTCGCGCCCAGCTCGTCGATCGAGAACGGCTTTATGATATAATCGTCGCCGCCCGCCGCAAATCCGGCTATCTTGTCGCAGTCCTCTATCCTTGCGGTCAGAAACAATATCGGACAGGAAACGTTGCCGCGTATTTTCCTGCAAACCGATAATCCGTCGCCGTCAGGCATATTGACATCGAGCAGGATTATATCGGGCCCAAGCGCGGTCTTTTCTATCGCCTCCGCGCCCGAACAGGCTGTGATCACAAGATAATCATTCATTTCAAAATAGTCCTTGAGCAGGCTTACTACGTCTTTTTCATCGTCCGCCGCCAGAATTTTATACATACCGTCACCTCTTTTTTATTTTACGGTATTATTATCAACTTTTTATCAACTTTTTTCAATAATAAATAACCAGCGTATGAAGCTCCTCATCCGGAGGAGCATGATAATGCTCGCTGAGCTTGTCGGCTTTAAGCCCCATAGCCTTTACACGCTCAAGAAGCTCATCATCGCTGAGTATTGAATCAAATTTCACCAGACAGTGCATACCCGCGCTCATGCCGGAAACCTCGGCGTTTTTAAACAGCTCGTTTTCCGAAACGAGAGCCATAAGCCGATCTCTTTTCGACCTGCAGTATCTTCTTAGCCGTCTGATATGCCGCTCAAACGCTCCGCTTTCGATAAAACGCGCGAGGGTGTACTGCTCAAACGTCGAAACGGGGCAGGAGAAAAATTTCAGCCGTTCCTTAAAACGCTTCAGCAGCGGCATCGGAAGTATCATATAGCTTATCCTGATAGTGGAGGTCAGACTTTTGCTGAATGTGTTCATATAGATAACTCTGTCGGTGACGTCAATGCTGAACATCGGCGGTATCGGGCGGGAGGACAAACGAAATTCGCTGTCATAGTCGTCCTCGATGATGTATCTCCCCTCCGCCGCCCAGCCGAGAAGCGAATATCTTTTCGCGATAGAAGTGACGACTCCGGTAGGGAAGTGGTGAGAGGGGGAAATGTGCGCGGCGTCTGCCGAGGAGGCAGCGAGAGCTTCAACGTCTATCCCGTCGCTTTGCATAGGTATCCTCTCGCAGCGCATACCGAGACTTGTGTAAATATCCGCGATCTTCCCATAGCCGGGCTCTTCAACGGCGATAAGCGAACGGTCTCCCAAAAGTATTCGGATAAGTATGTAAAGATATTCCGTACCCGCGCCGATAATTATTTGCTCGGGGCTTACGTTCATGTTCCGAAAGCTTTTCAAATGTTCGGCGATAGCTTTTCTTAGTTCAAAAACTCCCTCGGCGGGGGCGGGCGTCATTAAAGTGGTCTGCTTCATGGTCAGTTCTTCGCGAATGAGCCTTGCCCACACCGTAAAGGGAAACAGCTCGGGAACATCGTTGTTTTGAGCAAAAAATTCCTCCGGCTGCGCGAGGTCCTCCGACGCTTCACGTTTTTCGGGTATATTCGGCAGACGCTGTACAAAGTAGCCTTTTTTGGGCGAGGAACGTATATATCCCTCCGCCGCAAGCTGCGCGTAGGCGTTTTCCGCCGTGATAACGCTTACGCCGATATTTTCCGCAAGGCTTCGCTTAGACGGCAGCTTTTCTCCGCTTTTTATAAGACCGCATTCTATATCTTCTTTGATATGCTGATATATCTGGATATAAATAGGGTCAGATGAGTTTCTGTCAATTTCATACATAAGCATAATATCTATCCTTCTGACATTATAAAATATATTTGATTTGGATATTGTAACAAGGTCACAAATACAGTATACTATACTTAACGGCGTTTGTCAAGCCGAAAATTTTTGATAGAAGGAGACCGGCTATGAAAAGTCAATAGAAAAACATCAGAATTAACAGAAAGTTAACAAGAGACAAAAAGAGATACT